>CACZGZ010000033.1:2915-19978 GCA_902780845.1 uncultured Eubacteriales bacterium | reverse complement strand
TATCTCTTCCCTCTTTATATCAAGTATGGGTCTCACGACTCTGAATCCGCTCTCGTCTTCCCTTTCGTAGGACATTCCCGAAAGCCCGTCAGGTCCTGTACCTCTCAGTATCCTGAAAAGTATGGTCTCAGCCTGATCGTCCGCATTCTGAGCCACCAGGATCTTTACCTTTTCAGGTCCGCAGGAGAAAAGTTCCATGACTTCCCTTCCCACAGTTCTGAAAGCGTCATATCTGGCTTTTCTTCCGGCCTCTTCGCTCGTCATCCCGAGATCAAGCGCCATGGCGTTGCAGTCCACCACAAAAGACCTGACCGGGTAAGCTCCCTCAAGCCTTTCAGAAGCATCCTCTGCGATCCTCTCGCAGAAGGCCTGATCCTCCTCAGCGGCTCCCGGTCTGAACTTATGGTTCACGTGGACCGGGTGCAGGGTGAAGCTGATCCCGAATCTCCCCGATGTCCTTAAGTTGTCCTCCATGAGCTCAAGAAGAGCATTGTAAAGAGACAGCGAATCCGGTCCGCCGGAAAGTCCCAGCACCAGATGATCTCCGTCTCCGAACAGTTCCCTTTCTTTAACTGTGTTAAGGATCTTCGTCTTTAATTCCATCAGTCTATCAAGAAAAATCTCTTTGCGTTCTCAGCTGTTATACGGGCAACATCCCCGTACTCCATACCTTTTATCTCCGCTACCTTCCTCGCAACGTATTCGACGTATGGGCTCCTGTTCGGCTTTCCTCTGAAAGGTACAGGAGTGAGATAAGGAGCGTCCGTCTCCACGAGAAGGCTCTCTATGGGAACGGTCTCAACAACTTCCACCGTCTTGCGGTTGTTCTTATACGTAAGCGGTCCATCCACTCCCAGAACCGCTCCCAGCTTCAGGTATTCCTTTGAGAATTCGGCTGAACCTGAGTAGCAGTGGATGTCAACGTGAGGAGTTCCGTCGGAAAACATCTTCTTTCTCTCCTCGCTGAAAGCTCCCTCTTCGATCAGGATATCCATCACTTCCCTGTCGGCCTCCCTGGAGTGGATCACTATCGGCATGGCAAGCTCATTTGCAAGCCTTATCTGCCTCCTGAACCAGTATCTCTGGGTATCTCTCGGTGAAAGGTCATAGTGGAAGTCCAGTCCGATCTCTCCGATAGCGACTACCTTAGGATCCGCCGCCATGGCCTTCAGTTCCTCCATTCCCTCTTCAGTCATATACTGAGAATCATGAGGATGCATTCCGACAGCGGCGTAGCACCAGCTGTACTTTTTTGCATGTTCATATGCCAGGCGGGAACTGGGCATGTCGAAGCCTATATCGCAGATATATCCCACGTCGGAGGCTTCGATCTCTCTTATCCTTTCCTCCCTCTCTTCAGGGGTGAAATCATCGTTATTGAGATGTGTATGTGAATCAAAAAGTATTTTCTGCATAGGGTCAAACAGCGGGGCACAAGGCCCCGCCTTATTTACTTATTTTTTTCAAGCCTTTTACTAGCTTACGATCTCTCCGTCAGGAGCGTCTGTGGTAACCACGAAGTTTCTTCCGTCATCACCGGCAAAGAGAAGCATGCCGTGTGACTCAAGTCCTCTGAGCATTCTGGGCTTCAGGTTAGCAACTACTACGACCTTTTTACCCACCATCTCTTCAGGAGTGAAGCTGTCTGCAACTCCGCTGATGACCTGTCTTACTTCAGTACCCATCTTTACCTGGAATACCAGGAGCTTGTCGGCATTGGGATGCTTCTCGGCCTTGAGGATGGTTCCTACCCTGAAGTCCATCTTGTCGAAGTCTCCGTATACGATCTCATCCTTGAGTTTGAGAGGAACGGATTCGGCGATGGCCTTTTCAACGGGATCCTGGACGGCTCCTGCAGCCTTCTTTGCAGCCTCTTCTTCAGCGATCTTTGTGAGTTCGGCAAGTTCCTTCTCAACATCGAGTCTCGGGAAGATCTGCTCTCCCTTCTTTACCTGCTCGCCGTTCATCATATTGAAGACCTCTGAGTCTTCCCAGATGATGTCGCCTTCGATACCCAGCTGTTTTCTGATCTTTTCGGATGTGGTATGCATGAAGGGATAGATGAGGATGGAGACGATCCTTAAGGTCTCAGCCAGATGGTTCATAACCGTATCCAGTTCGTCCTTCTTCGCCTCATCCTTTGCGAGTATCCAGGGCGCCTTCTCATCGATGTACTTGTTTGCGCGCCTTACTACGGTCCAGATCCTTTCGAGGGCCATGTTGAAGGCGAACTTGTCCATCTCATCGCTTACCTTGGAAGCAGCGCTTACAGCGATGTTCTTAAGATCTTCGTCTGTCTCGTCATGTGTCTTAGCCTGAGGCACAACTCCTCCGCAGTATTTCTCGATCATGGAAACGGTTCTTGAAAGAAGGTTTCCGAGGTCGTTAGCGAGGTCGAAGTTGATCCTCTTCAGCATTACTTCGTTTGTGAAGTTTCCGTCCTGTCCGAAGGTGTACTCTCTTAAGAGGAAATACTTGAGAGCGTCGATACCGTATCTGTCGATAAGGATAACGGGATCGACAACGTCCATTCCCTTGGCTGCCTTGGACTTGGATACCTTTTCTCCTCCGAGGAGAAGCCAGCCATGTCCAAGTACCTTCTTGGGAAGCGGAAGGTCTGCACTCATGAGCATAGCAGGCCAGATGATGGAGTGGAATCTCACGATCTCCTTGCCTACGAGATGAACGTCTGCAGGCCAGTACTTGTTAAATTCCTCGCTGTCATCAGGTCCGCCGAGAGCGGTGATGTAGTTTGAAAGGGCGTCTACCCATACGTACATTACGTGCTTGGGATCGTTGGGTACGGGGATGCCCCAGTCAAAGGTGCAGCGGGATACGCAGAGATCCTCAAGACCCTGGTTGATGAAGTTTCTCATCTCGTTTCTTCTGGTCTCGGGCTCAAGAAATTCCGGGTGCTCGTCATAGAGTTTGAGAATCTTGTCTGCATAGTTTGAAAGCTTGAAGAAATACGCTTCTTCGCTTGCGTGCTGAACGGGACGTCCGCAGTCGGGACATACATTGTTCACTGCCTGCGTTTCTGTCCAGAATGCCTCGCATTCCTTGCAGTAAAGTCCTTCGTACGCACCCTTATAGATGTCTCCCTTGTCGTACATCCTCTTCCAGATCTTCTGTACTCTCTCCATATGTCTGGGTTCTGTGGTCCTGATGAAGTCGTCATAGGAGATCTCCATGGTCTTCCAGAGATCCTTGATGCCTGCGACTACGTTGTCAACGTATTCCTTCGGCGTTACTCCGGCTTCTTCAGCCTTTGTCTGGATCTTCTGTCCGTGTTCATCCGTTCCTGTCAGGAAATGAACGTCATATCCCTGAAGGCGCTTGAACCTTGCCATGGCGTCTGCCATGACTGTACAATATGTATGTCCGATATGAAGATTCGAACTGGGATAGTAAATAGGTGTGGTGATATAATAGGTTCCTTTATTTGCCATATTTATTCTTCTTCCTCCTCAGATTCTTTTTGTTCAGGAAACAGTTTGCTCATGATCATATTTGTTCCTGCGATCAGCGCAACGCCCGAAGCGATACCGAGTCCTACGAGGCTCATCAGAGCTTTGCCTATCTTAGCGGTGCTCGGCATCTCAACTGAGGACATGCTTCTTCCCTGTTTCATCTTTACTCCTCCTCGATATATTTTCTCTTTTCAACGTAACCCTTGATAAGTTCAGCCGCTTCGTCCTCGGTGATGTAGCTGGAGTTGATCATCAGGTTGTAGTTCCTGTAGTCTCCCCACTTGAATCCCGTGTGGTAGTTATAGTAGTTTGAGCGGGCTTTGTCTGTTGAGTTTATTGTGTTCTTTATATCAGCTGCCGCATCTCCGTAGAGTTCTGTAGCGCGCTTGATCCTGTCTTCCATCTCTCCGTATACGAAGACGTTCGTAACGCCGGGTATGTCCTTTAAAACGTAGTCGGCACATCTTCCGATTATAACACCCTGTCCCGTATCTCCGATCTCCTTGATGACCTGGAACTGAGCCAGGAACAGCCTGTCGTTTACGGAAAGAGTACCTACTGAACCTTCGTTGAAGCTGAGAGCTGACGCAAAGCTGTATGCAAAGCCTGATTTCGCCTTCATCTCTGCCCCTTCGACCACTTCTCTGGAGTATCCGCTGGCTTCAACTGCCATATCGATGATCTCCTTGTCGTAGAAGGGAACGCCCAGCTTGTCCGCAAGCATCTTTCCAATTATTCTTCCGCCGGAACCGTACTGGCGGGAAATGGTTATGAGTTTTTTCATCCTGTACCTCCCTGTGCAGTTTATTCTTCAACAAATGCACTGTATATCGCCTGTATCGCTTTATTGAAATCCTTGTTGTCCACACCGACGATTATATTAAGCTCTGAAGAGCCCTGATCTATCATCCTGATATTTACTCCCGCGTCCGCAAGAGCAGTGAAAAGCCTGGCAGCAGTACCCATTCTGGATGACATCATGTGACCTACTGTAGCTATCTGCGCGATGTTCTCGATCACGTCGATGGAGTCAGGTCTTAAGCGGGACTGGAATTCTCCCAGTATCTCATCCAGCCTTCCGTTTATCTGTTCGTTGCTCATTACTACAGATACTGTATCTATTCCGGAAGGAAGGTGCTCGAAATTGATATCGTAGTCGTCCAGGATCCCCAGGATACGTCTTACGAAACCTTTCTCCTGGCTCATCATGTTCTTATACAGGGCGACTACCGTGAAGTCCTTGGAACCCGCGATACCCGTGATGATATCGTTTCCGCTCCAGAGCACCTTGGATCTTTCTTCGGAGACGATCATAGTGCCCGGATCATCGGGGTCATTGGTATTTCTGATATTGATGGGAACGTCGGCGATCCTGGCGGGATAGATGGCGTCCTCATGAAGAACTGATGCTCCCATGTAGCTGAGCTCTCTGAGTTCCTTGTATGATACGGTCCTGATCTGCTTGGGATCTTTTACGATCCTGGGATCGGCCATAAGGAAACCGGATACGTCGGTCCAGTTCTCATAGCACTCAGCGCCGATGGCACCGGCTACAAGCGCTCCTGTGATATCGGAACCTCCTCTTGAGAAGGTCTTGATATCTCCGTTCGGAAGGCTTCCGTAGAATCCCGGGATAACGGCGTACTCGTGTCTGGAAAGTTCATCTCTGATAGCTTCGAAGGTATCTTCCATGAGGAATCTTCCCTTCTCGTCAAATTTGACCATTCCCTCTGCGTCCACGAAATCGAAGCCGAGGAAATCAGCTATGAGAAGAGCGTTCAGGTATTCTCCCCTGGATGCAATATAGTCAGCCGAGGGGTTGTCTCTTAATTTATCCTTTATCTCATCATAAGCCTGCTGCATGTCCACTTCAAGGCCGAGATTGGCGTGGACAGCAGTGTATCTGTCGTATACCACCTGTAAAAGCTGTTCATACGGAAGCATGTTGTCCATGGTGGTCTTCACGAGATACAGAAGGTCTGTGATCTTGTTGTCTCCTTCAAACCTCTTTCCCGGTGCGGATACTACGATATATCTCCTTTCGGGATCGCCTTTGATGATTTCTTTGATCTTTCTGAGCTGGATGATGTCAGCGACAGATGAGCCGCCGAACTTTGCTACTTTAACTGCCATTATTTCCTCCTTAATGGTCCAAAATAATATGTCTGAAGAGGCAGTACTCCGGGCAAAAGGTATGAAATTTACCCGGAACCGTTATTTTAGGGATAATCCCAAAATCAAATAGTTCTTCAAGTTACTATTTTATCCCAAATAACAAAACCAAGTCAAGTACAAACTACCCAAATGCCTCTTCACTTTAAGTTTTTTTGTGATATAATATTGATGTATGTTTGCAATAATAATGAAAGGACACTCCGAAGGGAGCGCAAGGCAGAATAATGAAATTACCCAAACCTTTAAACAAATACTTCGATCATACGCTTCTCAAACCCGAAGCTACGAATGAACAGATAGACAAGCTCTGTGAGGAAGCAAGAGAATACGACTTCTATTCCGTATGCGTCAATACCTGCTACGTATCAAGATGCTATGACGCTCTTAAGGATACCGATGTCAAGGTTGCAGCTGTCGTAGGTTTCCCTCTCGGCGCCTGCACGACTCAGTCCAAGGTCTTCGAGACAAAGGAAGCCTTCATGGACGGAGCTTCTGAAGTCGACATGGTGCTTAACGTAGGAAAGTTCAAATCCGGAGACAACGACTTTATAAGAGATGATATAAGAGCGGTTGCTGACGCAGCCCACAGCTTCGGCGGGATAGTCAAGGTCATCCTTGAGACCTGTCTTCTCACCGATGAAGAGATCGAGGAAGCCTGCAAGCTTTCAAGGGAAGCCGGCGCTGACTTCGTAAAGACATCCACGGGATTCAACACGGGAGGCGCTACAGCTGAACATGTAGCCCTTATGAAGAAGACCGTAGGCGACTACCTCATGGTAAAGGCATCAGGCGGGATCCGCGACTACGATCAGTGCATGAAAATGATCGAAGCAGGAGCTGACAGGATCGGTGCATCAGCATCAGTCAAGATCATGGAGGTGTATAACAGTGAGCACCAGAACTAAATATCTTCTTCAGGGACTGTTTTTCCTGCTGTTCGCTGCATTCTGCCTCTACATGTACCTTTCAGGAAAGGCTGAGCACCTGAAACGCTTCTCCCTTTACGGAACCATCTTTGCGGGTTTCGTGGGACTGATCTTCCTGAAGAACGCTTTTAAAAAATAGGATATCAATAAAAAACCGCTGCGGCATTACCGCAGCGGTTTTGTTATCTTATCAGTATGTCTGTCTCGGGTCAAGCAGAGCGTCCGGATCGAAGTTCATCTCCAGATCCCAGTCCTTTACCTCCGTATGGAGATAGTGGTGGGACTTCTCTGAAAGAGGAGCGTCGAGGAAGTTCTCGTAGAGCTCGATTACCGTAGGATTCTCGTGAGAGAATCTGATATCGTTGACATTATCGAGGGAGTAAAGTATACCCGCTCTCTCTTCTGCCTTTTCTTCTCCGTCTCTGAAGGGCTGTCCGCCTCCGCCTACGCAGCCGCCGGGGCAGGCCATGACTTCAACGAAGTCATAATGTTCTTTGCCCTGTCTTACGGCTTCCACCAGCTTGCGTACATTGCCCAGACCGGATACGATGGCGATATTGAGTTCCTGACCTGCGAGATTGAAGGTTGCCTCTCTCCAGCCTCCGGAACCTCTTACCTGGCTGAACGCGTCGGGATCGGGATTTGTTCCCGTTGCAAGGAAGTACGCGCTTCTCAGCGCAGCTTCCATTACGCCGCCTGTGGAACCGAAGATAACGCCTGCGCCTGAACCCTCTCCGAATACATCATCGAAGGGAACGTCGTAAAGTTCATCAGGTTCTATTCCGTCGTATCTTATGATCCTGTCGATCTCTCTCGTGGTAAGAACAAGGTCTACATCCTTGCCGTGGCCTGAATCCTGAACCTCATTGACTGTACGCTCGTATTTCTTTGCTGTACAGGGCATTACGGACACTGAGAATATCTTATCAGGATCGATGCCCAGACGCCATGCCATATAGGTCTTGGCCATGGTGCCGAACATCTGCTGAGGGGACTTGGCCGTGGACAGGTTCTCCAGAAGGTCGGGAGCCTGTGTCTTGGCGAATCTTATCCAGCCGGGGCAGCATGACGTGAACATAGGCCACTGGTGCTCTTCCCTGTGTGTAAGTCTGTCGAGGAACTCTGAACCTTCTTCCATGATGGTGAGGTCAGCTGTGAGATTCGTGTCGAATACGTAATCGACTCCGATCTTCTTAAGGGCGCATACCAGTTTGCCCAGGGTCGCATCCTTGACGCTCAGACCTATCTGTTCTCCCCATGCAGTCCTTACTGCGGGAGCTATCTGAAGAAGGACGATCTTGTCGGGATCAGCCAGAGCGTTCATGAATCTCTGCCTGTCGTCGCACTCTCTTAACGCTCCTACAGGGCAGTGAGTTATGCACTGTCCGCAAAGGGTACACTCTGAAAGGTCGATCCTTCTGTTCTCCTTTACACCGATGGTCGTCCTGTATCCCGTTCCCAGGATGGACCAGATGTTCATGTTCTGGATCTTATCGCAGATCTGCACGCATCTCATGCACTTGACGCACTTGGAAGCGTCGCGCACGATGGGAAGTTCTCTGGACCAGTTCATCTTCTCTGCAACGTTCGGATAGTCCGGGATGAGAAGTCCGAGGTCGTTTGCCAGGGTCTGCAGCGTACAGTTTCCGGACTTGAGGCAGTAAGGACAGTTGGCGTTATGGTCGCTCATGATGAGCTCAACGTTGATACGTCTCGCCTGTCTTGCTCTGGGTCCGTTGGTGGTTACCACCATTCCTTCAACGCATTCGGTGTTGCAGGCCGTAGCCAGTTTATCGGTTCCTTCGACTTCAACGACACATACTCTGCATGCGCCGATATCGTTAACTCCTTTAAGGTAGCAGAGATGAGGGACCTTGATACCGACCTGATCTGCTGCTTCCATGATAGTGGTGCCTTCAGGCACAGAGATCTTCTGACCGTTTATGGTTACGTTTACCATCTTTCTTCCCTCCCTCCTCTGAAGGCGCCATAGCCGTGATAATCGCAGCGGAGACATCTCGAGCACTCCTGCATAGCTTCTTCAAAGCTCATGGGTTCTTCAACAGCATCGAAGTCATTGCCTCTTACACGGGCAAATCTTTCCTTGAGTTCAACTCTTCCATAAGGAATATCATCCTGATGGTCGGGAAGAGGGATATCGATATCGACGGACATCTCATGATGATATCCGAGATAGGTGTCTATGTTTGCAGCTGCTACCTTACCTGCAGCTACGGCATTTATAACAGTGGAAGGTCCTGTTACGCAGTCTCCTCCTGCATAGGTTCCGGGGATCTCATCCACTACGGAGGAAGCTTCCGCCTTGATGTTTCCTCTGAATACGGGGATACCGAATTCCTCAAAGAATCTGATATCGGTAGCCTGTCCGATAGCGGAAATGATGATCTGACAAGGTATCTTTTCTTCAGGTCCGTTGGCGTCCAGCGGTCTGGGTCTTCCGGACTCGTCTGCCATACCTACGATCTGAGGCTTTGCCCAGAGAGCAGTTACATTTCCGTGCTTATCCGTGTCGATCCTTGCAGGTGCCTTAAGCTGCACGAGTTCGCAGCCTTCAGCCACAGCTCCTGCTACCTCGTCGGGAAGAGCAGTCATATCCACACGTCTTCTTCTGTAAACGATGGTTACTTCGGATGCGCCGAGACGCTTTGCAGTACGCGCTACGTCCATTGCAACGTTTCCGCCTCCGATTACCGCTACTGACTTATCCTTGAAGTCCGGCATAGCATCGTCACCGATACCTCTCAGCATCTCTACAGCAGGGATAACTCCCTTGGCGAATTCACCGGGGATACCGAGGTTCTTGGCGTTATGAGATCCGATGGAGATGTATGTTGCATCATAGTTATCTCTCAGATCTTCCATAGCTTCCTTGGTGGAGACGTCGTAGTTCAGCTTGACCTCAACGCCGGCAGAAAGAATGGCGTCGATATCCCACTGGAGTCTCTCACGGGGAAGTCTGTAGCTGGGTATTCCGTATCTCAGCATACCGCCCAGCTGAGCTCTCTTCTCAAATACAGTGGGCTTGTGTCCCATGATGGCGAGATAATATGCAGCAGTAAGTCCGGAGGGGCCTCCTCCGATAATGGCTACCTTCTTACCTGTATCATCCATTTTAGGAGGTACGGGCACGCTGTCACCGCAGTTGTCAACTGCATATCTCTTCATTCCCCTTATATTGATAGGAGCGTCCACCAGGCTTCTTCTGCATCTCATTTCGCAGGGATGCTCGCAGATAAGAGCGCATACCGTGGGGAACGGATTGTCTTTTCTTATGAGTGAAACCGCGTCCGCATATCTCTGATGCTTGACAAGGGCGATGTATCCCGGTATATCCACGTTAGCAGGACAGGTCCTGACGCAAGGTACCGGCTGTGCAGTCTCCCTGATGGAAGGGCTGCAGGTGTTATATTTGATATGATATTCGTAATCTTCTCTGTATCCTTTAAGACCCCTTAAGACCATGTTAGCCGCCTCAGAACCTATAGCGCAGTCCGCTGAGACAGAGATTGCCCTTGCTGTGTCCTCCAGTATCTTAAGGTCATGCATGGTGCACTGGGTGTCCAGGTTGAGGATGTTTTCCATCATGTCCTGGAGCTGTCTTATTCCCACTCTGCAGGGTACGCACTTGCCGCAGGACTGAGAATGGCAAAGCCTGAGAAATGACACTGCAAGGTCCACAGGGCACTGTCCCGGAGGGCTTGCAACTATACGTCTCTCAAGATCCTTATAAAGGCCGGCTATCGTCCTCTGAGCTTCGTCCTGAGATCTTATACTAAGCCTGTTCAATGGTTTTCTCCTTTCATAATCATTTTTTTAACACACTTCCTATGCCTAAATTAAAACATATTTATGTACAATAGTACAACAAAAAAATACGGTATTTTGTGTACAAAATTAGATACATGAATATTATCTATGTTTATTTAAAAAAACATGAGTTTTTTATGAAAAAGTGGTATATAATACATATATTGTTCGTCAGCATCAAATAAAAAACATTATATTTAAAGAACAAAATTTTTTAAAGGGGTGAAAAAATGAAATCCAAAAAATTAATAACGCTTATCTCTGTGATCCTTATCCTTGCTATGGTTACGCTTTCAGGATGCGGTGCCGGATCCGAAACTCCCGCTGAGCCCGAAGCTCCCGCTGAGCTTTCAGCTCCTGTGAACGTTGCCTGCATGAACGGACCTACCGGAATGGGAATGGTAGACCTCATGGGAAATGAAAACTACAACATCGAAGTTTTCCAGGCTCCTACAGACGCTGTTCCCAAGATCGTAAACGGCGAGATCGACATCGCCTGCGTGCCTTCAAACCTGGCTGCAGTGCTCTACAATAAGACAGAGGGTCAGATCGTATGCGTATCTCCCATGGTAATGGGTGTACTCCATATCCTCGGAAACAACGCCGACATCACTACTCTTGAAGATTTCAAGGGAAAGACCATAGTATCCGCAGGTCAGGGAGGAACTCCCGAATACGCTCTTACCGAAGTGCTTCAGGCAGCAGGCCTCGTTATCGGTCAGGACGTAAACGTTGAATGGCTCGCTTCACACGCGGACGTCAACCAGGTCCTCCTCACCACAGAAGGTACCATCGCAATGGTTCCGGAGCCCTTCGTTTCCGCAGCTCTCACCAAGGGTGAAGGAAAGGTAACAGATCTTTTCGATATGAATACTCTTTGGGCTGATGCCACAGGTCAGGACTTCCCTATGGGAGTTCTCATCGCAAGACGCGACTTCGTGGAAAACCGTGCTGAAGATCTCGGTATCGTACTTGCAGACCTCAAGGCTTCAATAGACGATGTCAACACAGCATCCGATGAAGTAGCCCAGAAGATCGTAGACGCAGGTTTCCTCGGTGAACCCGCCATCGCCAAGAAGGCTATCCCCAACTGCAGCCTCTGCCTCTACGCAGACGCTGAGGGAGATAAGAGCTTCGAAAACGGAGCTGCGATAATGAAGACCTTCAACGAAACGATGTACGCACTTACACCTCAGGCTGTAGGCGGCACGCTTCCCGGAGATGACCTCTACTACACAGGCGAATAATAGAAAAGCTAATAAAAACGGAGACGATCACGTCTCCGTTTTTTGATTCGATCATATTACCCCGTAGTAAGGTTCCTGCGCTACAGATCTTTCTACCCAGTTTATGAGGGTTATGAAATCATACACAGGAAGGCCCGATCCTTCCTGTACCGCCCAGGCATACGGCGGAAGATCGCTGCACTCGAGAAGTATGGCACCCACTTCGGGATACTCCTCCCTTATGCGCTTTCCGAGTTCTCTCATGTCAGCTGTAAGCCTGCCATTATCCAGGGTGTGTTTCCCCCACCTTATGGGTGCGAAGCTTTCCATGGAACCCACGTCGAATACTTCTATATCCTCCATGGAGCCGCCTACCGCCGAAAGCAGTCCCTCTGTAATGCTCTCCCCGCTGGCGGCGATGACTGCTGTCTTCTGACCTTTCCTGAGGCCCACCTTTATGGATGGCAGCTGGCAGAGGCTTGAAAGGTATACGGGCACGCTCACCGCTTCCTTAACGTCCTCCTGGAAATGCGCAAAAAATCCGCAGGCTCCGATTATAGCCCTTACGCCCTCCGCTTCCAGCTTCTTTGCGGCGTTCACTATCCCCTCCTTTATATCCTCGTCTCCTCTGAAAAGGGCTTCTATCTCAAAGCTCACCTTCTCATAAAGTACAGGAAAATCATAGGTGGATGCGTTTACCACATTTCCCGGAAGTTTGGGATATTCCAGATCTATCGCGATTATCCCGACGGGAATGCCTGCCGTATAGTGCGGCTTTTCGGTTATCACTCCCATGAGATCGTTCATGTCCTTGATATTTCTCATATCATTCTCCGATTATTTTTCAGTATATGTTCCTTTGTTCAGATATTCCAGAAGCTGTTCCTTATCCATGTGACCGATATCGAGATCTTCCAGGGTGACGCCGGTCTTGGCAAGATATTTCAGCGACTTCTCAGCAAAAGGCTGGATGTCGAATAATCTTACGGTATTTCCTGCAAGTTTACAGTCAGCAGCGCACGTTCTTCCTACCGAGCCTGCACCAAGTACAGCTACGGGGTATTTTTCGATATCTGTAAAATCGTACATATATAACTCCTTTTTATAATTATAGACTCAATATGTTAATTATAAGACTAAGATTTGTTGTTTGCAAACAAAAAATATTTATTTCCATGCGTTGCAAACAACTAATTTTGTGATATACTGTTTAACATATTTTATTTTTATAGAAATAAGGAAGGCAAAGCATATGAAACCATTATCCTACCGTACAGACACCTTCACAGATTCCGTCATCAGACGAATGACCCGCATCAGCCTCAAGTATGATGCAGTAAACCTCTCTCAGGGATTCCCTGACTTCGATCCTCCTAAGGAACTTATCGAACGTCTGAAGGAAGTCGCCGAAGATGGCCGCTATCAGCAGTACTCCCTCACCTGGGGCGCTGAAAGCACCAGACATGCTCTTGCTGCCAAACAATCGCACTTCATGGGTATAGATATCGACCCTGAAGAAGAGGTCGTAATGACCTGCGGCGGTACCGAAGCTATGATGGCCGCAATGATGACCATCTGCAATCCCGGGGACAAGGTCGCCATCTTCTCACCCTTCTACGAGAACTACGGTGCGGATACCATCCTTTCAGGTGCTGAGCCCATATATATTCCCCTGGTGCCTCCCACATACGACTTCGATCCAGAGGTTCTGGAGGACGCATTCAGGAACGGAGCCAAGGCTCTCATCCTCTGCAATCCCTCAAACCCCTGCGGAAAGGTATTCACCAGGGAAGAACTCACAGTCATAGCTGACATCATCAAAAAATACGATGCATACTGCGTGACCGACGAGGTATACGAACACATCGTATACAAGCCCTACGAACACGTATATATCGCATCCCTTCCCGGCATGCGTGAAAGAACTGTCTGTACCGGTTCTCTTTCCAAGACCTATTCCATCACAGGATGGAGACTCGGCTACACCATCGCACCTTATGAGATCACAGACCGCATCAGAAAGGTCCACGATTTCCTTACAGTAGGCGCTGCTCATCCTCTTCAGGAAGCCGTAGTCACAGGACTTCAGTTCCCGGATTCATATTACGATGAACTCCTCGCCCACTACACTCATAAGAGAGACCTCTTCCTCAAGGGAATGGATGACATCGGTCTCGTACATAACGTGCCTCAGGGCGCATATTATGTGATGATGGATATCTCCGAGTTCGCGAAGCCCGGAGAGACCGACCTTGAGTTCGCGGAACGCCTCTGCGAGAAGGTCGGAGTAGGCACCGTTCCCGGTTCCAGCTTCTTCAAGGAACCCGTGAACAACTACATCCGTTTCCACTTCGCAAAAAAAGACGAGACCCTCTTAAAGGCTCTCGACAGGATGTCCACCATAAGACAGAAGATGAAATAGCATTTCAAAAGGCTGCAGATAACTGCAGCCTTATTTTTTATATTCTTATCACCTTATCCGCAAGCCTCTCCGCCAGTTCCTCATCGTGTGTGATGAGTATCACCGTTTTCGGGCTGTCTTCAGGTCTTATCTCAGAAGCTATGTCCCTGATTATTCGTTCTTTCAGCTCTTCATCGAGGCCTCTGAAGGGTTCATCGAGGATCAGCACGTTGCCTCCGAACAGAAGCGTCCTCCCCAGAGCCGCCCTGTGAGCCATACCTCCGGAAAGTTCCTGCGGCATCATGCCGAGAGTGTCCGAGATCTCGAGTTTCTCCGCGATTTCTTCAACGGCTTCAAGCGGATCTTTCCCGGTTGGATTTTTTGCGATCACGGAAAGCAGCATGTTGCCCCTTACGTTTAGCCACGGAAGGAGCCTGTCCTCCTGGAAGAGATATGCCGTACGGATGTCTCCTGCTGTGTCCAGTTCTCCGGAATCCGGAACTTCAAGACCCGTGATGAGTCTGGCCATCGTGGTCTTGCCGGCCCCTGAAGGTGCGAGGACACCCGTGACCCCCGGCCCGAACTCACAGCTGAAATCTTCGAGCGCTTTCGTCACTCCTCCGTCTTCGCTTTCAAAGGACTTGCTTACACCGTTAAATCTTATGGAAGCAGGCTCGTATACAGTTCCGTCTTTATCTGCGGCCTGAGCCTCCTTAACGATGGCCCTGCTGAGCCCGGAGTGATCCAGCACAGTAAGGGACGCCACCAGTTTCTCCAGGGCGAAGCTCAGCACTATAAGCACTATTATATACGCAAAGAGATCCGCGGTCTCAAGGTAATACTTGGAGTTGAGCATCTGATACCCTATTGAGAACTTTGGTATGGCGAGCACCTCTGACGCTACTACTACCTTCCAGCTCATGGCGGTTATCAGGCTGAGGGCCGCCTTGATCTGAGGTTCAAGGGACGGACGTATAACGAATCTCGTCATCTGCCCCGAACCGAGTCCGAGGACAGCACCGAGTTCCCTGTACTTCACGTCTATCGCTTCAAGTCCGTTCAGAATATTGGTGTAGGCTATCGGAAAGCACATGAGGAAGCAGACGACCACAGCCACCCAGTCTGATCTGACTATCAGGATGACGTAGATGATGATGGCCATTACCGGTATGCTCTTGAAGAAGTTTACCGGAAGCCTCAGGAACTCGCGTACAGGCATGCTTCTGTCAGCCAGTACCGCAAAGGCTGCGCCCAATACGAAGGACACCGCTATTCCGATCACCGTCCTGAGAAGGGTCCAGAGCACGTTAAAGTAGAAGGTCTTCGTCTTTACGAGTTTCAGAAGAGCCATAAGCGTGGCGTGTGGTCCCGGAAGGATGAGCCCGCTTCCCACCAGGTGGGCTGCAACATACCATATCACGAGCCAGATAACCAGCACCAGCCACCGTATGTACTTTTGATTTCTGAAAATGCTGTTCTTCATCTGTATGTATCAGTCATCTGACGTATCGAAACTGATAGCGTCGATGAAATCCTCAAAATCCTCAAACCCGGATCTCACGTATTCGTAGAGAACCGGCATATCAAAGCTGTATCTCACGGCCATGAAGACGTTTTCCTCTCCCATCCCCTCCAGGATGGATCTCTCGATGGCATCCGTATTCTCCTTCGTGAACGAGGATACTATGAGCTGCCCCAGATCATTCACGTAGACAGACCCGAATACGTCGTCATGTATCTTATACGTCTTCCTGGAGACGTGGCTGTTATCGCTGTTGAAGATCACGAAAAGCTTTCCGTTGTCATACTGCGTTTCCTGTGATCTTTCGGTGATCGCGCTGGACTGCTTGGTGAATTCCGCCGGGTCTATGTCCAGCTCATTCAGGATGACGTACTCCTCTCTTCTGGTCATCATATCCGCTTCCATCGGAGATATCATCTCCCTGTCAGTCACGGAGAAATCGATGACTCTGAGATCCCCTACGGTTACCCTGGAGGTCATCACCTCATAATTTCCGCCGTCTTCGATGAGTGACCTGCATCTGTAAGTCCACGCGGTCCTGAAACTTTCGCCCTTTCCGGAATTGAAATCCGATCCGGCAAGTTCACACGTATTCCTGATTAGCGCAGCCGGCCTGCGCCCTCTGAAGGCCGAAAGATCCACGCCGTCTGTTGCGAGATATCTGGCAGCTTCAAGGTCATGTCCCACGCATCTCATGATGAAGTAGTTCACGAGCTGATATTCACCCGTTATCTCCTCGCACTGCTTATCCATTAGCTGCTTTCTCTCATCGAGGGTAAGTATCACTTCAGGTCTCATTATGAAATCTACTTCAGCGTCCTCGGGGATAGGGATCCCCTTTTTTCTGTTCAGGAGGATATAATCCTGAATGAGTCCCCTGGTCTCCCTTTCTGTGATCTCCACAGGAATGCCTCCCAGACCTCCCATAAGGCGGTCTGCGAGGGCCATAGCCTTCCTTTCGGTCTCCTCAGTATCAGGTCCTGTAACGCTCTCATACGAGTCAAAACCGAACTCCTCGGCGTCGAGGTAAAAACACTGCCAGAACTCGGTGTTAGTCTCGTTGTCAGTCAGTTTCCAGTGTACGGTGATGCCCGTGACACCCATGAGCCTCGTGTTGGTTATATATGAAGATATGAATTTTTTGCGCGAACCGGCGCTTCCTTCCGAAAGCCCGCCATTTACTACTTTGAACATAATTAAAGTATACAGATTAAACGTCCCGTTTTCAAGACAAATCAGTTCAAAGTTATGCTGCTGTCGGCACGTAACTATTGACATTATACAAATAATGATATATCATAATTCGTAGCGAAAATATGCCTTATCAAGAGTGGCTGAGGGACTAGGCCCAGTGAAGCCCGGCAACCCGCGAAGACTTCGGTCTTTTCGAAGGTGCTAAATCCTACGTGATCCTGTGATCCGAAAGATGAGGACGGATGAATCAAGAAATTCCATGCCTCTTTTCGGAGAGGCTGTTTTTATTGGAAATACAGGTGAATTCGGACTAAGGCAGAG
>CACZGZ010000033.1:0-2876 GCA_902780845.1 uncultured Eubacteriales bacterium | reverse complement strand
TAGGAGGAATAGATGAAAAGACTTTTTACATCAGAATCAGTCACAGAGGGACATCCCGATAAAGTCTGTGACCAGATCTCAGATGCCATTCTCGATGAGATAATGGCTCAGGACCCCAACGGAAGGGTCGCTTGCGAAACAACAACCACTACAGGGTACGCCATGATCATGGGCGAGATAACTACCAACGCTTATGTAGACATCCCCGGACTTGCAAGACAGGTCATCAAGGATATCGGATATGACAAGGGCGAATACGGTTTCGATGGAAACACCTGCGCTATCCTTACCGCTATCGATGAGCAGTCATCCGATATCGCCATGGGTACCAACGACACAGTCGGAGGCGCCGGCGACCAGGGTATCATGTTCGGCTATGCCTGCGACGAGACTCCCGAACTCATGCCCATGGCCATCTCCCTTGCCCACAAGCTGGCCAAGAGACTTGCAGACGTTCGTAAGGACGGAACTCTGAAATATCTCAGACCCGACGGCAAGACTCAGGTAACCGTTGAATATGACGGAGACGAGGTAAAGAGGATCGATACCGTACTTATCTCCACACAGCATGACCCCGACGTAACTCAGGAACAGATCAGAAAAGACCTTATGGAATACGTGGTAAGACCCATCATTCCTCAGGAGCTGATGGATGAAGAGACCAAGTACTACGTTAACCCCACCGGACGTTTCGTTATCGGCGGACCTCACGGAGATTCAGGTCTTACAGGAAGAAAGATCATCGTCGATACCTACGGCGGATATGCACGTCACGGCGGCGGAGCCTTCTCCGGAAAGGACCCCACAAAGGTAGACCGTTCCGCAACCTATGCGGCAAGATATGCAGCCAAGAATATCGTTGCCGCAGGCCTTGCAAAGAAATGTGAGATCCAGCTGGCATATGCCATCGGCATTGCTGAACCCGTATCCATCCTGGTAGATACCTTCGGAACAGGCGTGATCGATGATGAAAAGATCGCTGAACTCGTAAGAAAGAACTTTGAGCTCACCCCCGGCGGCATCATCAGGGCTCTCGACCTTCGCCGTCCCATCTATCGTCAGACAGCAGCCTATGGTCACTTCGGAAGAACAGACGTGGATCTTCCCTGGGAACACACAGACAAGGCTGAAACGCTCAGAGAACAGGCAGGCATCTGAACCAAACCATAACGGCATTAAAAAAGCACCTTTGATCCATCAAAGGTGCTTTTAGTATATACAGTTTATTCTGCTGTTTCCTCAGTTTCAGGTACATCATCCTCAGCGGGTTCTTCCTCTATCTGAACGGCTTCGGTTTCCTTTGCTTTTTTATCCTGATCGGGCTTATCGCAGGTCAGGCAGTCGTCCTCACAGTAGCAGTCCTCGCTTACCTCGTCCCAGTTGTCGCATTCTCTGCATTCCTCATCATAGCCGTACTTGAGCTGCTCATCAGGATCTCCGAAGGCTGCCTTGAGTTTTTCTTCAAAAGACATATCTGAGCTCCATGAAGGTGCATCATCCTCTTCATCCGCCTCTTCTTCATCCTGACCGTCTTCCTTGCCTTCCCAGTCATCCATATCATCGGAATAGAATTTTTCTATACCGGAAAGCTTCTTATCTATGGATACAGTCTTTCTGGTCACGATCGCGAACATTATGATCATCTCATAGCAGAGCCTTGCTATGATGTTGCCGAAGACTATGAGAAGTATGCCTCCCGCAAAGCTTCCCGTGCATATCATGTAGATACCCGTAAAGGTAATGATCAGGAAGGTGATAATGCCGAGCAGTTTCACGATGTCCTCTGTGTAGAACCTGTTCATCGAGAATATATCGTAGATCTTACCCCAGAATCCCTTGAACCTTCCTTCATTGGATCTTTTGAGAAAACTTGCGTTGAGGATAAATCCCAAAGCTATCGCCACTATGATCAAAGCGATGATCCAGAAGAACGCTCTCTGGATACCTGCAAAATAGTCCTGGGCTCCCCAGAACGGATAATCGCCAAAAAAGTTACCGTACATTTCTATTCCTTTCCTTATATTTATATTATTTTTAAAGTTATATTATATATTTGTAATCAAACTGTATATTAATAATAACAGGATTGTATCATTTATGCAAATTATGTCAACCTTTGTTCTTTTTTTGCGAATAGTTTTCAACAATTCCGGAAGTGGCTTAAATCAACGGCTTTCGGAGTTATCAACAGCATATGCTTAAATCGTATACAATTTTTTCAACAAGAGGCTGTGGAAAACTCAAAGTGCCTTAAAGCCTTTAAAATCAAGGGTTGAGCCTGTTAACAACTTTTGTCAAGAGAAAGTTATCCACAAATTATTTCTCTCTTGTTCGCTGTTTATTTTTAACTTCAATTATGTTATACTTTTCAAACAAGGAGATTGTGTGATGAAGACAAAAAAACTATTTAAAGAAAATACTTATCTTAAGGAAACCGATGCGGTGATCCTGGAAGTTTTCCCCTTTGAAGGACATAAGGCGGTCATAACGGACCGTACAGTATTCTTTCCGGAAGGCGGAGGACAGCCCTGGGACACCGGAACTGTCGTTTTTAAAGAAGGAAACGGCGCTTCCTATGACGTTATAAAGGTAATCGAAAAAGACGGTGAGCTCATTCACGTGATCGATACAAAGGACGAGATCCCTGAAGGTTCGGAATGCCATCTCAGGATCAACTGGGAAAGACGTTTCGATAACATGCAGCGCCACACCGGCGAGCACATATTCACAGGAGTATTCGACCGCGAGTTCGGCGGCACCAACCGCGGCTTCCATATGGGAGACGACTATATGACGATCGATATCTCCCTGGAGTACAGAGCGAAGGTCGACAGCATCACCTGTGATATGGTAAAGAAGGCAGAACTTCTCTCAAA
>CACZGZ010000032.1 GCA_902780845.1 uncultured Eubacteriales bacterium | reverse complement strand
GATCCGACGAATTTAACAAGGAGTTTGAAGATGCCTCCCACCTCCTCCTGAGACCTTTTCCAGTTCTCAGTTGAGAAGGCGTAGACGGTCAGGTACCTGATCCCCATCACGTCGGACTTCTTTATTATCTCCTTCATGGCCCACATACCCTGATTGTGGCCCTGAAGCTTGGTTACCTTATTCAGTTCCGCCCATCTGCCGTTTCCGTCCATGATGACGGCAACGTGCGTAGGCATGGGTTTCTTTTCTCCCATTATTTATCCATCCCTTATACACAATGCGGCCGCCTTAGGCAGCCACCAAAAAACTCAAGTATATAAAAAATAAACGTGACGTGGGGTTTTCCCTACACTCAAATGATAAAAATGTATGTAATATGGGGTTTCCACAGCGTCGGTTCTTAATGATTGACAAGCGTAAGCGCTGTCAGAATTTAGAACCGCTACACGAGGACTAAGCGAAAGCGGCCCCATATTACATACATTTTATTATCTTTAAACTTCCATGATTTCCTTATCCTTGGCAGCGATGACTTCATCGATACCCTTGATGCTCTTCTCCACAGCCTTGTCGACCTTCTCGAGAGCCTTCTTAAGATCGTCCTCAGTGATCTCGTGGTCCTTTTCCATCTTCTTAAGCTTTTCGTTGGCGTCTCTTCTGAGGTTTCTTACTGCTACCTTGGCATCCTCACCCATCTTCTTAACGGTCTTGGTGAGTTCCTTACGTCTTTCCTCTGTTACCTGAGGGATTACCAGTCTGATGCACTTGCCGTCGTTAGAGGGGTTGATGCCGATATTTGCAATGTTGATGGCCTTTTCGATCTCTCCGATGGACTTGGGATCGAAGGGGCTGATGAGAAGTGTTCTGGGATCGGGCACAGATACGTTTGAAATGTTCTTCAGCGGTGTGGGCATTCCATAGTAGTTGACCATGATCTTGTCAAGGAGGGCCGGATTCGCTCTGCCTGCTCTTACAGTATTAAGGTCTTCCTTAAGAACGGATATGGTCTTTACGCTTTTGTCTTCCAGATTCTTGATGATAGTTTCCATTTCTTTCCTCCTTAGCTGATCAATGTTCCGATCTTCTCTCCGCAGACGGCTCTCTTGATGTTGCCGCCTTCCGCAAGAGCGAAAACGTGTATTTTAATGTTATTATCCTTACAAAGTGTAGCTGCGGTGAGATCCATTACCTTGAGATCCTTCTCGATAACGTCCATATGAGTCATCTCGTCGAACTTCTTGGCGTCCGGATTGGTTGCAGGATCTGAATCGTATACAGCGTCCACGTTCTTGGCGAGAAGGATCACTTCTGCTCCCATCTCCGTAGCCCTAAGTGCAGCTGCTGTATCTGTGGTGAAGAAAGGCGATCCTGTGCCTCCTCCGAAGATCACGATATCTCCGTGCTCCAGATGTGTGAGCGCCCTGAGTCTGGCATAGGGTTCAGCGACCTCCTTGATCTCAAGAGCGGTCTGTGCCCTTACCTGCACTCCCATGGCTCTGAAAGTGTCCTGAAGCGCCATGGCGTTCATTACTGTAGCCAGCATTCCCATATAGTCCGCTGTGGCTCTGTCCATATCTCCGGAGGATCTTCCTCTCCAGAAGTTTCCTCCTCCTACGACTACTGCGACTTCAACGCCCATGTCGTGGATCTCTTTTATCTGTTCACATACGTTCCTCGTAACTTCCGGATCGATACCGAAGCCCTTGTCACCTGCAAGGACCTCTCCGCTGATCTTAAGAAGTACTCTTTTATATATAGGTTTCATAAGACCTCCCGTGATTTTTAAACTTGATTTTTCTTAAACTCCATACCTTGTTATTATATCACACCTGTCTCTCCTTATGCAAGCCGAGGCCTAAATAAAGGGCGAAGGAAATCACGTACAAAACAGCAAAAAATATGTACGTACCTCTGGCTCCCGCCATGTCCATTATCACTCCTCCCAGTAGGTTGCACACGATAGACGGAAAAGAATTGCCCAGTGAATAATACGTGGCTACAGAAAGGCTCGAAAGCCTCGGAGGAACTATCTTTCCGAAATATTTTACGATCTCTACGAGAAGTATGCCGTTCAGCATGCCCTGAAGAAAAAAGGTCCCGAGAAGCACACCGGTGGATGGCCCCAGTCCGTATAATGTAAACCTTATAAAACCGATCACCACAGCTGCGAGCACCAGCTTCTCAGTCGATATTTTCTTATTGAGTTTAGGGACGAGCCACATGAAGGGAGCTTCTGAGCCTGCCATCAGAAGAAAAGCCAGCCCTACGCCGCCTATGTCCCCTCCGGCTTCTATATAGAGATAACTGAAGTAAGTGTTATGCGCCATCGTCGGGCCCAGCGCAAAAAACGAGAACAGCAGGAGCCATCTGAAGTCCTTGTCCTGAAAAAGTTCCCGGATCTTTATAGCTTCCCCTGTCTCCTGTTTCCTGGAATAATTGACCGGTTCCGAGAAAAGTCTCATTACAAGACCTGCGATTATGAAGGCAGCTGCATGAATATAGAATGCGATCCTCAGACCTGTGAACTCAGCTATCTGACCGCAGAGGAACACCGCTACGGCGTAACCGATGGCCCCGCAGGCGCGCACTGCAGGGAAATTCTCATTCTTGTCCATTATCATGGAGTCGCACAGACCGTGTGACGGGCCCTGATTGAAGTAAAGGACTCCGTAGATAAATGTATATGCCAGAAAGCCCGTTATGGCGAGGCTTATCAGTGATGAGGCAGCGGACAGCAGAAACATTGATGCGACCACAAGTCTCTTCTTTGATGAGTTTGCGTATACCCTTCCCCAGAACATTCCTCCGATGACGGCGGCGCCTGTACCGAAAGCGGTAACGACGCCCACCTGTGTTCCGGTGAACCCGATAGAGCTGAGATACTGACCTATCAGAGGACACACCGCTCCCAGAGGAAAGTATATGAAGAAGTATAGGATATAACTTTTGTACCTGATAATAAAATCTCTCATAAAACGATAAACAAAAGCTGCCCCGCAAGAATCATGCGATGGCAGCGTCTTTTCTGAATTCCTTTAAAGTCTTGCTGTAAGCTATCTTATAGTAAATATAATGTGATACGGTGGTCACCGTCCAGCTGAAGGGATATGATGCATATACCCAGTGGATGGTGGCGCATCCGGGAAGCTGACATACGGTTGCGATCCATACGATCCTCAGGGCGCAGACACCGATAACGGTGATAAAGGTGGGAACGATGGAATAACCCATTCCCCTTGCAGTGCCGGGGATAACGTTCTGGATGCCGCAGAGGAAATAAGGCACGCAAAGGAAGAGCATCCTTATCATGCCTGCATCTATTACTGCAGGATTGTTTGTATAAATACTCAGGAGCGGCCTTCCGAATGAGTAGGTCAGAATTCCCAGGATGAGACCTGCTGCAGTTACCAGTGTGACCGCAGTGCGAAATACCAGAGGCACCCTCTCAACTTTGCCTGCTCCGATATTCTGAGACGTGAAGGACACGGCAGACTGCGTGAAAGCGTCCATACCGACGAAAGTGAAGCCCTCAAGGCTGGCGGAAGCTGAAGATCCCGCCATATATATCTTTCCGAAGGAGTTGATGGATGACTGGATAGCCATATTGGATATGGAGAACAGCATTCCCTGTATTCCCGCGGGTACGCCTATTACCAGTATGGGTTTCATCTTCGATCTGTGAAGCCTGAGTTTTTTGATTTCCAGTCTGAAAGCTCCCTTATCCCTCATGAGAGTCCCTACTATAAGGCTCATGCTCACTATCTGTGAAAGGACCGTCGCCAGAGCTACTCCCACGACTGCAAGATGGAACACGATTACAAATATCAGGTTAAGACAGACGTTGAGGATGCCTGCAGCCAGCAGGAAATAGAGAGGCCTCCTGGTATCTCCCCTCGCCCTGAATATACCTGATCCGAAATTGTAAAGAGCCATTACGGGAATGCCTATGAAAAGAATGTTCATGTACTGGCTTGAAAGCGGTACGATCTCGTCCGGAGTCCCTGTGACCCTGAGGAGCCAGTGACAAGAAAGAAGGCCTATGACCGCCATCAGTATACCGCCGATCACCGCAAGCAGCATCGCAGTATGGACTGAATCCGATATATCCTTTTCCCTGCCCGCTCCGTAAGCTTTCGCAACGGTTACGTTTACACCTGTTGATAATCCGATGAGGAGCGTCACGATAAGGTTCACCGGTGAACTTGAAGCACCCACAGCAGCAAGCGCCTCGTCACCTGCGAAACGGCCGACGACGATGATATCCGCAGCATTAAAAAGAAGCTGCAGAAGCCCCGAGAACATCACGGGTATTGCGAACCTCAGCATCTTCTTAAGTATCGGACCGTTGGTCATATCGATCTCATATTTACTTGATCTGTCCTTCGTTTCGATTTCCTTTGACATAAAAAACTCAGTTCAGCATGCCTAAAGCTTTCCCAACGCTTTATTTAGGCAGAACGATCTGTCTCTTCTCCTTATCCTTTGCTCTTCTGTAAAGAGTGAATTTGCGGCCGATTGCCTGTACGAACTCTGCTTCAAGGGGTTCCATAAGAGAGTTTGCGGTCTCCTTGGGATCGAGTTCGCAGCCTTCCTGGATCTTTACCTTTACCAGCTCATGTGCTTCAAGGTAATTATCCATCTCTTTTATTATGTTCTGTGTGAGTCCCTCACGGCCGATAAATACCACTGCATCTATCCCGTTTGCAAGACCCTTTAAATAACTTCTCTGTTTGCCTGTCAACATTTTATGCATTTACGCCTTGAAAGGCGCCTCCTTATAATACTAAAGCCAGAGTGCTATTATACTCCCATCCGTTGGAGAATTCAAACACATATTGAACTTTTTGTGAAAAAAAATATACCCTACCTCATACCCTTATGATATAATCTATATATTAAGGTGTAACTTACTGACCAGGAGGTAAATATAATGAGCAAATATGCAGGAACTCAGACCGAGAAGAACTTATGGGAAGCATTCGCAGGCGAATCACAGGCCCGCAATAAATACACATATTTCGCTTCTAAGGCCAAAAAGGAAGGATATGAGCAGATTTCCGCTATCTTCCTGAAAACCGCTGAAAACGAAAAAGAGCACGCTAAAATGTGGTTCAAGGAACTCGAGGGTATCGGCGATACCGCAGCAAACCTCAAGGCTGCTGCAGACGGTGAGAATTTCGAGTGGACAGACATGTATGAAGGCTTCGCAAAGACAGCCGAGGAAGAAGGCTTCCCCGAACTGGCTGACAAGTTCAGAAAGGTCGGTGCCATCGAAAAGCATCATGAGGAAAGATACAGAGCTCTCCTTCACAACGTAGAGACCAAGGCCGTCTTCGAAAAGAGCGAAGTCAAGGTATGGGAGTGCAGAAACTGCGGACATATCGTAGTGGGAACCAAGGCTCCCGACGTATGTCCTACCTGTGATCATCCGCAGTCATACTTCGAAGTGAACGCAGAGAACTATTGATCCCGCATCATGAAAAACCGCCCTTCCGGGCGGTTTTTGTTTTTACTTTTTATCAAGTTCTGAGAGATAATCTATTATGCTGTGAGCTGCCACATTTCCCTCTCCTACTGCCTTGGTGATCTGGTAAGGTCTTCCCGTACAGTCTCCTGCAGCGTAACAGCCTTTAACATTCGTCTTCATTTCTCTGTCCACTACCATGTGCGGGCCGTCCATTTCTAGGCCGCCAAGAAGCATCGTGGGAGCAACGGCATTCCTGAGCATGAAGACTCCGTCAACGTCGCGGGTCTCACCTTTTACGGTTTCTATGGATGTCACCTTCATCTCGCCGGAAACCTTACCAAGCGGTGATGCCAGTTTCTCCACGTTGGCAAGTTCCGGGCCATTACCCTTATATCCCATGGAAAGATAAACCTTGTCAGCTATCTCCGCAAGGTATTCCACCTCATGCTCATACTTTTCTGAACCGCAGTGTACAGCTATCGTCTTTCCCTTATACAGGAAACCGTCGCAGGTAGCACAGTAGCTCACTCCCCTTCCAATGAATTCCTCTTCTCCGGGTATGGGCTTCGCAGTAAATGCGCCTGTGGCAAGAAGGAGTGCCTTTGCCTCAAAGACTTCATTGTCCGCAAGGATCATAAAGCTGTTCCCCATGGGGCTTATGTTGGTAACGAGCTTATCCGTTATTTCCAGTCCCATCTCATCGGCCTGAGCTAAAAATTTCTCGTTAAGTTCTTTACCGGAAACATAAGGGAGCCCGGGATAGTTCGCGATCTTCTCGGATTTTTCCACCTTAAGGCTCATGTCCTTGGAGCCGAACCATATCACGCTCTTGTTATGAAGTTTGAAGTTTATCGCCGCCGACAGGCCCGCAGGACCTGTACCGATGATGCATACGTCGTAAGTCATTAATATCCTCCAAAAATTATCAGTTTCTTCTTCCCCTTATGGCGATAAGTCTCAGCATATTGGCTATAGCTGTTGCAAGCGCCGCCACATAGGTCATGGCAGCAGCTGAAAGAACTTTTTTGGCAGCTGCCTGCTCTTCCTCATCAACTATTCCCAGGCTTATCATCTGGCTGAGTGCACGGCTCGATGCATTGAGTTCAACAGGAAGCGTAACCAGATGGAAAAGCACTACCAGTCCGAAAAGGATAACTCCTACGTTGAACAGCGTTCCTCCGAAGGCATATCCTGAAGCCATCATGATAAGGCCGATCATTACTACAGGCCAGCTGAATCCCGAGGTTATATTTACTAAAGGTACCAGATTGTCTCTGAGTCTGAGAAGCGAATAGCCCTCACTATGCTGTATCGCATGGCCGCATTCGTGGCAGGCTACAGCGATCGCAGAGATGGATTGCTCATCCACGACAGGATCCGAAAGGCTTATTGAATTGTTCCTTGGATCGAAATGATCTGTGAGCGTGCCCTGTATCGCATAGATAGGTACGCTTTCAAGCCCGTTGGCGTTCAGCATCTTTCTGGCTGCATCAGCTCCTGTATATCCTCTCGAACAGCGTACAGCTGAATACTTGCTGAAAGTGCTGCTCACTTTAGCCTGAGCCCAGAAAGAAAGGACTATGGCAGGTATGAGAATTATCATTGTCCAGTCATAATAATAAGGAAAATACATCTTTACCTCCCTCTGCTTTTGCTTCTCACAAAGGCTGCTAAATATTACAGTCAGCAAAAGATCTATGTTTAGTAGATTATATCATCAAATAAAAATCGTATCAAGTACGGCATATATACCTGTTTTATATGTCAAAACAGAGCCCCATTCCGGGGCTCTGTTTCTCATCCAAATCTCTGACGGGTCTTACTTTTCAGCCGATTATTTTTCCCGCTATCATGAGCAGGATACCGGTGAATATGCATATATTGCACACCGTAACGAGCACCGGCTTCTTCCTTAAAGAAAAGTTCTCAGCGATACCTGCGATATCTGCCGCAGATACGAGAAGCGCGCCAAGACAAAGCATATACACGGCAGCTGAAGATCCTAAAAGGCCGAAACCCGAATTGTGCGCCACTACAAGGTCTATACCGTTTCCTCCGAGCCAGCCGGCAATTATGGCCATCACTCCCAGGAGTACTCTGAACCTCTCATATTCGAACTTGAACACCATCTTGGATGCCCAGAGGATCAGCGCTCCGAAGAGCAGCGCCCCAAATACTCCGTAGATACAATTGTGTATCTTGAAGCCTCCTCGTAAGACAACGTACTCATAGGTCATTATTCCCTGCCCCAGCGCCATTATGACGACTGTCGCAAAGAACAGCGCGATGCGCTTCAGTCCGTTCCCGTCATATTTGAAGTGGAGCATTACTGCTCCACTTCCCATTAAAACTATTGCTATCCAGTAAAATATTCCCATAATTACATACCGAAAATCTTAGGCATATACCATCTAGGAATGGTAGTTGCGATTGCAGGTACGTAAGTCGTAAGAAGAAGTACAGGGATGTAAGCGAATATGATGAAGATCAGTATCGGCTTCAGCATCTGGTCTGTCTTAGCCTTACATACACGGCCTGACATGTAGAGCATCGGAGCTGTCGGAGGTGTTACGTTACCCATACCAAGGTTTACACCGAGGATGGCGGCAAAGTGTACAGGGTGTACTCCGATAGATGTTACGATAGGAACAAGAAGCGGTGTGCAGAGGAGGATACCTGAGGTATCGTCCATAAGCATTCCGATGATGATCATGAACAGGTTGACCATTAACAGGATCAGGTAGTAGTTGTCTGTCAATGAGAGAAGTCCTGTAGCGATCTTGTTGGGGATGTTTTCCATGGTGAGTATCTTGGAGAATACCATTACCATGAAGAACATTACCATTACAGCACCTGTTGATGCAGATGTATCGATGAGTGTCTCTTTCAGTCCCTTGAGAGTCATGCCCTTATAGATGAACATGGCTACAGGTACTGCATAGAGACAGGAAATAGCTGCTGACTCTGTCGGTGTCATGATACCTGAATAAATACCGCCGAGGATGATTACAGGCATGATGAGGGCCGGAATAGCATTTACAGTATTTTTGATGTAGTACTGACTTCTCTGGCCTTTGGGAATCGGGTCTGCGATCTTGATGTTCATCTTCTTCGTGCATACGTAGTTAACGATACAAAGAAGAAGCGCGAGAAGTATTCCCGGAACAACTGTAGCAAGGAAGCATGCCAGTACTGACTGAGCTGATGCCCATGCATACAGGATCTGTGCCGTTGAAGGTGGGATAAGAAGTCCCAGAGGGCAGGCTGCAGCAAGAAGAGCTGCCGTATATCCCTTAGGATATCCTGCTTCTGTAAGTCTGGGCTCCATCATGGAACCGATACAGGAAAGTGTAGCTGCGGCGGATCCGGAAATAGCTCCGAATATAGCGCAGGTAACAACTGATACTGTACCGAGGCCGTGTTTGAAACGACCTACAAAAAGCTGTACGAAACCGATAAGGGCTCCTCCGATCTTACCCTTTTCCATAATGCCGCCGGCAAGTATGAAAAGAGGAATGGCAAGAAGTACTACGGAGTTAAGCTGACCATAACCGGCAGCCATCAGGAAGTCCAGATCATATCCATATCCGACTGTCAGTGTCATGAAGGCACAGGCAAATGCAAACGGAAGAGGAATTCCGACTAAAAGAGCTGCTACGAGGATTACTACTGATATACCAGCTACCATTTATTTGTCCTCCTTTCCATCTTCAACCGCCAGTGACTTTTCATATTCTGCGGCCTCCTGTGCTCTCTGGGCATCCATCTGAGCTTTGGTGGGGAGACCGGTGTTTGGATACTTTGTCATCAGCTTCTCAGGGAAGTAATCGTATTCGTTGGGCTTGGAGAAGTATCCAACTCTGAAATATTCAACAAAATGCTTGATGAGATAATAGATATGATAGAACTCCATCAATATCATGCTCAGCATTATTGCAATTCTCGGGATTACAAGGGGAATCTTCAGTGATGTAGTCTTAGGCATTCTCAGGAATCCATCCTGAAGATACGGGATCACGGTTATGATAAGAACCGCATTGATAACTACCAGAACTATCCCTGCAACCAGCGCAACGGCATCCTTGGTACGAATATTTTTAACAAGAGATGATACGATGTCCGCTTTGATATGGCTGTCTTCATATGAGCAATAGATGGCGCCCATGAAATAAAGCCAGAATGCAAAAATAAGAATGATTTCGTCTGAGCCATACCAGTTCTTGGACATGCAGTAACGCATGAATGTGGATATTATGAGGACTCCGGAACAGCATAAACTGCAGATAATCATCAGCCATTCCACAGTGGCCCTCATACCCTTCCATAAAAGGGTGTTTTCAAATTTTGATCCGAATTTTACTGTGTCCATTTTAAACCTCAGCAATCAAAATTAACAGTTTCTTAATAGGTCCATTTATAAACATAGTCTGTGCGGCTGAGCCGCACAGACATATGTATTGATGATTTGATCAATTAATTGACGTCAGGTAATTAGCTGTTAAGTGCTTCTACTAATCCCTTAAGTACGTCTTCACCGATGTTAGCATAAAGCTTAGGCCATGTAACTTCCTGAACCTTCTTTACGCATGCTGCCATTTCTTCGTCTGTCAGTTCTACGATCTCTACGCCGTAGTCCTTAAGTCCCTGAAGAGCTTCAGCGTCGAGAGCTTCAGCTGTATCGAAGGATTCAAGTGAAGCCTCTGCGAATACGCTTCTGATGATATCAGCATATTCTGCAGGAAGAGATTCAGCTGTCTTAGCGGACATGAAGAATCCAATGTTCTCAGCAAATACGTTGTAAGGTACATAGTATTTGATGATGTCCTTGAAGTCAGAGTAGTTGAGCTGAGGAGTTCCGCCGATCCATCCGTCGCAAACGCCTGTCTGCATTGAAGTATACAGGTCTGCATAAGGAATTGTTACAGCGTTGTATCCAAGGTCCTCAGTTACAAGGTTGTAAACTTCGATGGCCGGGCATCTGATCTTCAGGTTCTTCTTAACGTTGGGATCGCCATAGCCGTCAGGAAGAGTTGTGAATCCGATTCCGATAAGTCCTTCTACATATGCTCCCATGTACTCTACGCCCTGTTCAGCGTGGATAGGAACATAGTTCTCGAAGAAGTAGCTGTCAGGTCCGAATGCCTTAGCAAGCTGTGAATAATCAGAGAACATGTAAGGAACGAAGTTCATTTCGATTCTCGGATCATATTCGGACGGACAAGGGATCAGAGCAAGGTCAACTGCGCCGGATCCAAGATCCTGATATGTTACTGTGTAGTCGCCAAGCTGAGAGGAAGGATATACGCTGATCTTAACAGCGCCGCCTGTCTGCTCTTCTATGGCTGCTACAGCCTTCTCGATTGCAGCATATCCTGCATGCTCAGTGTTGTAGTGAGTTGCAAGACGGAGTTCATAAGTCTCACCGGCTGCATCGCCGCCATCGCCACTTCCACTGTCGCCGCCGCAAGCTGCGAAAGTGAAGATCATTACGAGTGAGAGTAAAATTACTAAAACTTTTTTCATTTTCCTTTCTCCTTCACTAATTATTATGCGCTATATCGTACCTCACTTCCCCGGAGCCGATTCCCCGGGAATGTGTGTGAGTCAAAAGTGATGGTTTATGAGATATTATTTCTCTCCGGTCTTTACATATTTAACTACTTCGTCTCTGGTCATTCCTGCAAGACCCATATCCTCTACTGTAAGACCTTCTTTTCTCCAGTCTTTCTCGTGGATAACGTTGTAGATGTCGATGCAGGAATTTGTCATCGGTACTTCTACTCCGATCAGTTCAGCAACTGATGCCCAGGGAACGAGACCGAACGGGCAGTCCTCTGTGAGATATCTGTTCCAGATATCGTTAGGTCCGCAGATAGGTGTAAGAGCGATATCACCGTGTCCTGCTCTGTAGAGTTCTTCCCATGTATAGTTATGGGGTTCCATCTTACCAAAGTCTTCAACGGGATGAAGGTCATATCCTAATGCAGCACCGATATTCTTTCTTTCCTGGTCAAGAACCATATCCAGCTTGCAGGCGGAAGGTGTCCAGCCATGCTGATAGAGATAGAATGTGAATTCAGGTCTCTCAATGTTGGATACGTTGAACAGGCAGGAACCTGTGTGCCATGCAGGGTTTACGATGGATAATCCGGATTCAAGAACGGATTCATAAACTCTCTGGAACGGGAACAGTGCATCGAGCAGGATGTCATGCCATTTTTCCTTAGCTGTTGCAGGGAAGTAAGCGATGTTCATGTCTGTTCTTCCGAAGCAGGTAACTACGCCGGGTTCAAGGATACGTGCATCGTAAGGAAGGTTGTTTGCGTCTGCAAGTGCAGGGCATTCAGCATCTCCGAATACGTGCTTGATAACGAGAGCTGCGAAAGCACCGGGGAATGTAACGATGATCTGATCTTTGTTAACATGTCCCTTAAGAGCTTCTGCATAGTGCTCATGAGCGAATGCAGGGCATACAAGAAGGATGATCTCAGCATCGCTGACAGCTGCGTCGATATCGTCTGTTACCAGATCGAGTTTAGCAACGCCGTTAACAGCATTGGGGATAGCTCCCTTAGCGATAACTGTCTGAGTGTCGAATACTCTCTGCATGTTATGCTTGAACTCAGGGAACTCGAACATCTTAACAGTATGTCCCTTTAATTTCATATCTGCAGCCATGCAATGTGCGCCATTGCCGCCGCCTAAAACAGCAATTTTTCTTGATACCATAATTTCGCCTCCTTAAGATTCTTTATCTTAATAACATTTTATCAAAATGAAGCGCCGGATTCATCGTGCAAAAAACACGAAAAAGCGCATTTTTACATGCGCTTCTTCGTGCTATTCGACAGATAAGTTCTGTTTAATTATTCAGTTTTGTGATTCTTATGCAGAGATAGATGGCTATGGTCGAACCGAAATCGTGAAGGTCTATGCCGTAGTCATCCCTGAGCTTTTCAAATCTATAGGTCAGGGTGTTCTTATGGACCCCCAGCCTTCTCGCAGTCTCGGCAAAATTGAACATGGACTCACACCAGTTCAGGATGAGATCCATATGCATGGCCGCATTCTTATCCTGCAAAATATTCCTGATCCTGCTCTCCAGATTTTTTCCTTCGTAATATTCGGCGGCCTCCATGATCATCCTCTCAAGAGGTATGTCCGTGATCCGCACGATGGACTTGTCCGTAAGTCCCAGAAGAGCCGAATCCAGAAGCATGGCTGCCCTTTCGTAGCCTTCCTTCATGGTGTCTATGGAGTAGCAGATTCTGTCTATTCCGATATATACGGAGATGCCGCTGTTTTCCTTGAGTTCCTTCTGTATGGTTCTGCACTTGTCATAGACCGTTTCCGTATCCCTGGCGGAATCCACGGCGGCGAAGATCAGATATCTCTCAAATCCTGAATCCATGACGACTATGATATCCTGGCGGTTGGAGAACTGTTTCCTGATGGCATGGAAGACCTCAGTCTCATACATCTCCCTTCTCTTCTCTGATTCAGGAACCGCTTCCTTTCTGCTTATGAGAATGGGCACCCTTTCCAGGGAAAGATTGTAACCCAGGAGTTTTCCCTGGTTGTCTATGGCGGATTCCGTGAGTTCAGATCCTCCGCTTGTGATTATCATGGTCACAAGCATCTGAAGGTTCTCATACTTTATATGGGCGGATTCCGCTTCGATCCTGTCTTTAAGCATGATCTCAGCTATCATCTTTACCAGCATGCCGTATTTCTCCACCTCAGCCGATTCGCCCTTGATTCCGATGGAGCCCACGATATCATCGTGGATCGCTATGGGCATGGTTATGCCAGGATAAGTACCTTTAAGACGTTTGCAGTCCTCCTCGGTATGCTTCTTCATACGCCCCTGAGCCATTACTTCAATTGACGCCTCATGAAGTTCTCCTATCCTGCTTATGTTCTCGCTGTCAGCACCTATCACGATACCCTTGTCATCTGTGATGATTATCGCATATCCTGTGATATTGGTTGCTACTGAAGCAATTTCTTCAGCTACATATTTGAGCACTGGTCATACCTTCTTTCCTGTTGTCTTCTTCCGGATCCTGTTTTACAGCGGAAAACTGATTATTACCGTCGTTCCCATATTAGAGCTTTCAAGGGTATAGCTCCCCCTCAATTTATCCTCCGCAAGTCCCCTCACGATCTCAAGTCCAAGCCCTGTATCCCTTTTTCTTCTCTTCTCAGGATTCTCTTTATACGCCTCACCGTCATTGAATACCATGACGGTTGCTCTGCTCTCCCCTTCGAGAAGTCTCACCTTTATTACGCCTTCTTTTCTGTCCCTGAATCCATGCTTTACTGCATTTACCATCAGTTCATTCACTATCATGGATACAGCCTGGGCTTTTTCGAACGGGACCATGAGTTCCACCCCGTCATAGTCATAGCGTATATCCTGATCGGTACCTTCATGGATAGACTCAAAGAGTTCTACCTGTTTTCTCAAAGCGTCGCTTAATTCGATCTCATCGGTAGATGAGGTCATCATTATTTCATGCATGGCAGCAAGGGAATTGATCCTGGAGATATTATCCGCAAGCACGCTCTTGGTCTCCTCATTCAAAGTCCTTCTCCTCTGGATGTTGAGAATGCTTGAGATAGTCTGAAGATTATTCTTGATCCTGTGGTGAGTCTCCTGGATAAGAATGCTCCCCTCGCCCGCCCCGGAGTTTATATCAGTTACTCCGGCGCTCACCAGTCCGCTGGATGAGAGTTTCTCCGTCACGTTCGCCATGTGGTGGAGTTTGTCGCTGAGCCTTGCCTTGTCGCTCACATCAGACTCCTGTACCAGTACTCCGATGACCCTGCCGTTATCTCCGAACACCGGCGAGGTATTCTGCTGGACCGCCTTGTTTTCCTGGGAAACTCCGTAGGAATCGCTCATGCCGATGCCGGTCTCCATGGTATAGAAGACCGTAGGCTCATTCTTCGGAAGGACTTTCTCGCCCACGATATTTCTCTCATACAGAGAATTCCTGGGCTGTCCCTGGGATACTACCATTCCTTCCTTATCAGAAAAAAAGCAATCTAAAAACAGATCGCTTTTTGTCAGTCCGGAGTAATATCCGATGGCGCGGTCGATGTCTTCTATGATTCTGAGCTCATAATCGCTCATTCCAAAAGTCTTCTTTATAAATTCCCTGTCCATATCTAGATAATACTCTTTTTTTCAGAATATTTCAATCACATTACAGCTCTGAAGATTTCCTCTCTGGGGCTGGGGATGACTACAGAGTCCACCAGCATACCGTTGGATCCTCCGGCTGCTGCTCCTGCCTTGCAGGATTCGCTTACCGCTGCAACTTCTCCTGTAAGGGTAACAAAAGATTTTCCTCCGATACCCGTTCCAAGGCGCACTTCGATAAGGTTTACCTCAGCTGCTTTTACTGCAGCATCAGCGCCCATTATAGCGCTTGTGACTGAGAAGAATTCCAGTATGCCGAGTGCATTCCTGTCATACATGGGAGTAGCCAGATTAATGGCTTCGATCACCTGAGGATGCACTCTCGGAATCACGGTCTTCTCTATGACCCTGGCTCCGCCTACCTTTACTCCTGCCTTGATGGATGAAGTAACCGCTGCCACTTCGCCGTGGATCAGCACGTGATACTTACCGGGGCAGCTCGGTTTAGCAGAGAGGAGGGTCACCTCAGCAGCCTTGAGCATAGCGTCAGCTGCTTCTATGCCCTTTGCGATACTGTTCAGTTCTAAAAATCCTATTGTCTCATAAATCATTTATAGCAACCCTCCGATCAGTTTCTTTCAATGACGATCCTTGAATCGTCAGCATATGTCACTATGCCGTCGATGGAAGAATGGATGTTGGCTCCCATCTGATCTCTTCCCACGGAAGCGATGAGCGTTCCCTTCTTTACCATATCACCCACCGATACCACCGGTTTGGCCGGTGCTCCGATATGCATGCGGGTGGAAATGGTTACCGATGCAGGATCCAGCTCCACGCATCTTTCGATCACATAATCGTAGTACTGATCGACACCCATGCGTGCCGCGATCCTCTTTGAAGGCACTTTTCTTCCTTCTCTTGCGGGATCAGCTGTCCATTCGTCTCTTTCTTCCCTCTGATACCTGACCTTGTTCTGTCCGTATATGGTCTTGAGCATCTTGTTGATCCTTCTCGGCTGAAGTCCCATAGGGCAGGCATATTCCTCGCATACGCCGCATTCTGAACATATGAGAGCCTGTCTGACGTCGTTGTCCTCCAGTATATTCTCAATATCAGAATTATAAGCGAGTTTTCTCATGATCTTATGCGGTTTGAGCGGATGTCCGAGCATATGTCTGGTGCAGAGTTCAGTACAGAACGAGCACTGTATGCATGCCGCTCTTGCCATTCTCAGCATGGTCTCGATGGAAGTGTTCCTTCTTCCTGAAAGATGAGCATTCTCATCGAGAACGATAACGCCGGAACTGGTCTTGGTCACGAATTCCTTCGATATATCGTCCATGCCTACCCTTCTTCCCATGAGAGGGCCTCCCAGGATCACAGTATAACGTTCGGGTATAGGTCTTCCCTGCGCGATCACCTCGCTGATGGGAGTTCCCACAGGAGCTGAAACTATGATCGGTACCTCAACCTCTCCTGTCACTGTGATTATCTTCTGGGTGAGAGGTATGCCGTTCATTGCATCGTAAACCGCTGCGACAGTTCCGACATTGGATACCACCGCACTTACAGCAGAGGGTATACCTGAAGGAGGTATCACTCTTCCGGTCACTTCGTATACCATTATCTGCTCATCTCCGGCGGGATAGAAATTCTCCAGAAGATGGAGCTTCACGCCGGAGTTCCTGGAAGCTATCGCCTCTTCAAGGCAGGCTATCTCATCATGGTAATGTCCCTTGATGGCTATTACCCTTTTGCTTGCTTTAAGCTGGTCGCCTATAGCATCGACAGCCTCGATTATATCTCCTGCCCTGTGCATCATGGTATATCTGTCAGTTCTGAGGAGAGGCTCGCATTCAGCTGCGTTGACAATGAAATATTCAACCTCAGTATTGAGTTTTACATGAGTCGGGAATCCTGCTCCACCGCAGCCTACTACTCCCGCCTCATAGATACGGTAATTATTGATGAGATTTACCATCTCCGATACGACATTGGTATTGGAGTTCTCCAGCATTCCCTGGAAAATCTCACCACCTGCTGCCTGAGGCTGTGCGCCTTCCTGCGGGTAGTAAAGGCTGTCTCCCTGTTTGAGTACCGCCCGGCGGTCGCCGCCACCTGCGTCGCGCAGGGCAGACAGGAGGGCGTCTGGTGCTTCGACTGCCAGAAGTTCGTCTCCGGCGGCGAGTTCAATAAGGCTGTTCCGGCTGCCGACTGGGCTGCTGGCGATGCATGCGTCAAGGTTTCTGATAATAAGTACATCGTCGGGGAGCTCGTTGTCACCCTCGACACCGAGGCTAACACCGCGGTCGCCAAGATCGGCGAGACCACTGTTGCCAACATCACGGCGGGCGAGGGCGTTGCGCTTGCAAGCTCTACGTCCGGCGCTTTGACGACCTACACGGCCACGGCGCTTCCCGTCGTCGCCACGGTGACGGCCAACGGCGAAGCCCAGCAGGGCGGCGAAAC
>CACZGZ010000031.1 GCA_902780845.1 uncultured Eubacteriales bacterium | reverse complement strand
TCCTCCTTGGGAGTGTTCTCAAGGATGGTATTGACGATATTCGCCGGCAGTTCCTCAAGGATATCTATCTTATCGTCGAAATCCAGCTGCTCGACGATGTAGCTCAGCTCCTTGGTGTTTATCTTCTCTACGATCTTCAGCTGGTCATCTACCGGAAGGAAGGAGAACACCTCTACAGATACCGCTTTCGGCAGAAGTCTGTAGCATACCATAGTGCTCTCAAATATGTCATCGTCATCCAGTAATTCTTCAAACATTTCCGCGATGTCCGCCTCATTATATTTCAGCATCTCATCGCGAACCATAAAGTATTTCTTTTCCTCGATAAGTTCGAGGATCTTCTCCATGGATTCTTCCAGGGCCTGGTCACGGTCCTGCATAATTGCCTGATCCATAGGCTTACTCCTTTCCGGCCTTGATTGCCGGAAAGGACCGATCCCAGGGATCAGCTAACAAAAGCAAAAAAGGCCTGTCTTATTTTTTTCTGCACAAGTGCACCGGTATTCGGTTCCCATCGGGGACAGTATCCATTTTTTGCTCCTTTCTTTAAAACTATTAAGGAAGATATGCCGTTCAGGGCATACTTCCACAATTAACTTAGTCTAATAATTATACCCTTTTTGATACAGTTTTGGCAAGTCGTTTGTTGCATATGTACGAAAAAAGCGGCTCATTTCTGAGCCGCTTTCGGAGATTTAAAAGATATTGTAGGTTTATACAAGACCCTGAGCCATCATAGCTTCTGCAACCTTTTCGAAACCTGCGATGTTAGCACCCTGTACCAGGCAGTTCTTGGAACCGTAGTACTTCTCACCTGCGTTAGCGCAAGCGTTGTAGATGTTGATCATGATCTGGTGAAGCTGATCATATACATCCTGGTGCTGGAATACGGTGTGACCTGAGTTCTGTCCCATCTCGATGCAGGAGCAAGCAACTCCGCCTGCGTTAGCAGCCTTAGCGGGACCAACTGCTGTCATGTTTTCCATGAGGTATGCAAGAGCATCGTTTGTGGTAGGCATGTTAGCTCCTTCGCAGTAGAACTTGCAGCCGCCCTCTACGATCTGCTTAGCGTGTTCCATATGAACGTCGTTCTGCATAGCACAAGGAATGAAGAGGTCAACCTTGCAGCCTGTATCCTGGAATACGCCCCAAGGCTTCTTTCCGGGATAGAATGTTGCTTCAGGGAACTTCTCTGCGTAAGGTGCGCAGATGTTCTTTCCGGATGCACGGAGTTCAAGGAGGTAAGCAACCTTCTCGTCTGTGCTGATTCCTTCAGGATCGTAGATGTATCCATCCGGTCCGGAAATAGTTACGAGCTTAGCTCCTAACTGCTGAAGCTTCCATGCGGTTCCCCAGGAAACGTTACCGAATCCGGAGATAGCAACTGTCTTTCCCTTGATATCTTCGCCGTTTGCCTTGAGCATTTCTTCAGCATACCAAACGATACCAAAGCCTGTAGCTTCTGTTCTTCCTAAGCATCCGCCGTAAGGGATACCCTTTCCTGTAAGAACGCCGCCGTCGAATCTGTCTCTGATTCTCTTGTACTGTCCGAAGAGGTATCCGATCTCTCTTGCGCCTACACCGAGGTCACCTGCGGGAACGTCTGTGTCAGGTCCGATATGTCTGTAGAGTTCTGTCATGAATGCCTGGCAGAATCTCATGATCTCTGCATCGCTCTTTCCGTTGGGATCGAAGTCAGAACCACCCTTGCCGCCTCCGATAGGAAGTCCAGTGAGGGAGTTCTTGAAGATCTGTTCGAATCCGAGGAACTTGATGATTCCGGGATATACGTTGGGAGCAAATCTTAAACCGCCCTTGTAAGGTCCGATAGCGGAATTGAACTGATATCTGTATCCTTTGTTTACATGAACGTTTCCGTTGTCATCTTCCCATACTACTCTGAAGGTGATTCCTCTTTCAGGCTCTACGAGTCTCTCAAGAAGAGCTGCCTTCTCATATTCAGGATGAGCGTCCATTACAGGAGCGAGTGAAGTAAGTACTTCTTCTACAGTCTGATGAAATTCTACTTCACCGGGGTTTCTTTTCTTACATTCTTCAATAACTCTTTCTACGTATGTAGCCATTACATATCTCCTTTTCTCATAATGATGTTTTTGGCTTAAGGCCTTCCGGCTCTCACCGGAAAACCAGATAAAACACTTATGTGCTACTTAAGTTTTAACACTATCATTTGTCAATGTCAACACTATGGCAAACAGGTCTGCTATGTTTATTTTTCAGTACATCTATTAGTCTTTTAATGCTGTAAAGTCCTGATGTTTCAAGGCTTCAGCCCTTCATGTCCACAGTGATCCCCAGGTTGGTGAGATAAAGGTAGCTTTCCGCCACTTTCATGCCCGTCGCTTCCTCAAGAGCCCTCTTATAGATGTCCATCTGTACGCTGTATCTTTCCCTGACTCCCGGCACATTTTTAGGAGCCGTCGTCTTGTAGTCAACCAGCACCAGAGAACCGTTTTCTTCGAAGAAGCAGTCGATGATACCCTGGACCATGGCGTCCGAACCGTCCACATCCATCACAAGGTTGAAGGGCTTTTCTCTGTATAGCTTACCTCTCCTTCCGGCTTCTGCTATCCTTCTTCCCAGAGGAGCGCATGCAAAATCATACAGTTTGGACACGTCTATCGCCTCAGCCTCTTCATCGTTAAGGAATTCCCCGGCCACCATGTCTGAAATAAGTGAAGATATCAGTTTCTCCCCTTCATCTCTATCCAGTTCTCCCGTCTTAAGGAAGTCCATCTTCTCAAGGACGCTGTGGGTAATGGTACCGATATGTACTGCACTCAGCCCGTACTTCTCGGGTTCTCTCGGAACTGAAGGATCGAAGGTCACTTCGCTCACATGGTCCCTGCTGTTCAGTTCACTTACAGAATACTTGGATTTGATCCTGGTATCATCCTCATACGGATACCTGAAGGACATCACCTTTTCTATATACGGATCGGGCTTTCCGGGTGCCTTGTCCAGAAGTTTAAGTGCCTTTAAGGCCGATCTCTTTCTGAGGCCCGCCGTCTTTCCCAGATCCTGATCGCTCACTATATTTATGAGTCCGGGTCTTGAAGCGAGGACTTTTCCTGCCATATTGAAGAAAGAGGAATCATCCTTAAGGGAGGAGCCTATCTTATCCACTGCATCGTAAGGATCTTTGGCGGTTCCAGTCATATAGAGGATGTCCTTTGCTCTCGTCATAGCGACATAGAGCACCCTCTCTTCTTCCTTATCGTCATCTGCTGATGATTTGCGTGCGATGAGCCTCTGAAGAGCGGTCTCCCTGTACCATTTCTCCTTACGTCTCACGATGGGAAGACCGATACCCAGATCCTTATCCGTCATGAGACCGTTCTTCCTGTTATCTCCTCCAAGCTTCCTGGTGAAACCTGCTATGATCACCATCGGGAACTCCAGACCCTTGGAGTGATGTATCGTCATTATCCTTACGGTATCATCGTCCTCAGTCACTACTCTGGCCTGACCCATCTTGATGTCTTTTTTCTTTATGTGATCCACGTAGCCTATGAAGCCATAGAGCCCGCTTCCCCTGTTTCTCCTGTAGTCAAGAGCTTTGTCCGCGAGAAGCCTCAGGTTGGCCTGTCTGACGGTTCCTCCCGGCATGGCTCCCATGGATGAATAGAAGCCGGTCTCAGTCATGAGGGTCCACACCAGTTCCTCCAAAGGTAAGGCCTCCGCCATCCTTCTCCATTCTGAAAGATCGCTCAGTACCTTTTTTGCCTTAGACCGAAGTTCTTCATCAGCGCCATCTTCAGCGTAAGCCCTTACGCACTCGTAGTAAGGCACCTTCTTATGGCAGGCTCTGAGCTCTGCCAGTTCCCTTATCTCAAATCTCCATATCTCGGATCTCATCACAGTAAGCAGCTGGAGATCCTGCTTGGGATTATCCACAAGTTCCAGAAGAGACATGAAGGTGTTTATCTCGATTGTGTCGAAATATCCCTTGTTGTCATCCACAAAGCATGGAATATTGTTCTCCATAAGGACGTTATAGAATATATCCCCCTTGTCCTTGACTCCTCTCATGAGTATCACTATGTCCTTAAGGGATAAGGGCCTCTCGATACCCGCTTTATTGTCATATATTATTTTTCCGAGGCTTTCTCTGATCAGTTTGACAGTAAGAAGTGCTTCCTTTTCTGTCTTTTTAAGGTCCTTTATGGCGTCGTCAAGATCTTCGTCATCAGCCCAGCTTTCGCTTACGAGGAAGAGTTTCGGGCTGTGGTTTGACCGGCTGCTCAAGGGCTTGTCAGCATAAAGCGCCTCATCCTCTCCGTAGTTATCCATGACTTCGGAGAATACGCCGTTTATCAGATCGATCACGCTGTCCTTGCTTCGGAAATTCTTATTGAGATCTATCTTCAGCGAATCGCCTGATTCCCCGTATTCCTCGAATTCCGCCTTGTATCTCGAATACCTGTTTTCGAATATCTCCGGCTCAGCCAGTCTGAACCTGTAGATGCTCTGCTTGACGTCTCCTACGGTGAAGAGATTGTTCTTTCTGGCGATCCTGCCTATAAGAGCTTCCTGAAGCACGTTGGAATCCTGATATTCATCCACGAAGATGTGAAGGAATTTCTCCCTGTAATGATCGCAGGCCTCGTCGTGCTTGAGTATCTCATAAGCGAAGTGTTCAAGGTCGCTGAAGTCCATCAGACCCTTGGATCTCTTTATCTCTGAATAAATATCTCTGTATTCCTTTACGAGTCCTCCCAGATATACGGCATCATCATAGGTGGTCCTCATGTCCTCGTACATCTGATCCACGGTCTCGGAGAACAGGCCCTTCTTAAGAGACTCGAATGCCTTTTTGACATTGTTTCTCCTGGTTCCCACAGCAGAATATACAGGCCACAATACGTTCGGATCCGCATCCGGGTTCGCCTTCTCATTAAAGTGGTCTTTTCTCAGGCTGTCCCATTTGGTCACGCTCAGAATGCGCTTAGTCTCTTCAAAGTTTCTGTCATGTATAGGGACTCTGAGGGCTTCGACGTTTGAAAGGTCGCTCACAGCGAGGAGCTGACCCTTGGTAAGCCTGTTGAGTTTGGTCTCCATAAGGCTTTCTTTCAGAAGATCGTGACATCTTTCTATTGTCTTCCGGGCTTCATCCCACAAAAAATCCATGGCGCTTCCCTTGAGGAAATCCTCCCTGTCAACGTGAAGTTCCTCTGTCTTTTCATGGAGCCACTCGTATGGTTCCGGCAGGGATTCAAGCCTGTCGCTCAGCTCCTTTATCATCGAGCGGGCTCTTTCATCCGTCCTGTCACCGCTGAACTTGTCGAGGAAATCATAGAAAGGCTCTCCGCCTTCCTCATACAGTTTCCCCATCAGTTTGTCCATGGCCTTGTCCTGAAGCATGATCCCGTTGGCTTCGTCACATATCCTGAAGTCAGGTTCACATCCTGTCAGGAAGAAAAACCTTCTGACGACTTCCATAGAGAACGAATGGAAGGTGCTGATATTGGCCGACGGAAGCAGATCCAGCTGGCGCTTCAGAAGGCTTATATCCCCCTTTTTCGAGGCATCGCCCGAAGCGCTCAGTTCCCTGATCTCGTCCCTTATGGCCTTCTCTATCTTCTCCTTCATTTCAGAAGCCGCCGCATTTGTAAAGGTCACTATGAGCATCCTGTCGATGGGACATTTGTCTTCAAGTATAAGCTTCTTTATGCGCTCTACAAGAACAGCTGTCTTTCCTGAACCCGCAGCTGCCGCAACCAGAAGATTATGCCCTCTGTCAGTTATCGCTTTTTCCTGTTTATCTGTCCATTTCATTTTTTTCACCTTATTATGATTATACTATATTTAACGGCTTTTGAAAGAAGGTTTTTTATGGTATAATCTATTATACTTGGGCGTGCGGCCATTTTACGGGACTTAAGTAAAATGTGACGCGCTCTGAAATATTATTATCGGGAGATCAGATATGAAAACACCCACAATGTTAATGATACTGGACGGTTTCGGGTTGAATCCGGACGAATACGGAAACGCCATAAAGCAGGCGGATACACCCAACCTTGACCGTATCTTCAGTGAATATCCTTTTACGAGCATAAACGCTTCCGGAGGCTACGTAGGGCTGCCCGACGGCCAGATGGGAAATTCCGAGGTCGGACATCTCAATATAGGCGCCGGCAGGATCGTCTATCAGGAACTTACGAATATATCCAAGGCGGTTGAAGACGGAAGATTCTTTGAGAATCCCGCTCTTAACCACGCCATGGACCACGTTATAGAAAACTCAGCCAAAGATCCTGAACAGGCTCTTCATCTCTTCGGTCTGATGTCGGACGGAGGAGTACACAGCCACATCGATCATATCAAAGCTGCCATCGCCATGGCCAAGGCCAAAGGCGTGCCCAATCTTTTCGTCCACTGCTTCATGGACGGAAGAGACGTTCCCCCTACTTCAGGAATAAACTACATCCACGATATCGAAAACTACATGGCTAAGCTTCAGCTCGGCCATATTGGCATGGTATCCGGAAGATATTATGCCATGGACAGAGACAAGCGCTGGGACCGCGTTGAAAAGGCCTATGATACACTGACTGTACCCGGTATCGTAGCCTATACTCCCGGTTCAAACGCCATGAATCTGGTCCAGGCTTCGTATGATGTGGATATCACGGACGAATTCATCCTTCCCGCCATGACATCCAAGGATTCCTGGGTAAAGGACGGAGATTCCATAATCTTCTGCAATTTCAGACCCGACAGAGCAAGAGAGCTCACCAGGGCCTTCGTTGATCCCGACTTTGAGAAGCCGGTCGAAGAAGGCGGTATGGGAGGCTTTAAGAGGAAGAAGATAATAAACGACCTTGTCTACGTCTGCATGACTCAGTATGACGCTGAGATGCCCAACGTTGAGGTCGCCTTCCCTCCCAAGAGACTTGAGAACACTTTAGGTGAATACGTTTCATCCCTCGGATTAAAGCAGCTCAGGATAGCCGAAACAGAAAAATACGCTCACGTGACATTCTTCTTCAATGGCGGAGTCGAAGAACCCAACCCCGGAGAAGACAGGATCCTGATCCCTTCGCCCAAAGTCGCGACCTACGACCTTCAGCCTGAGATGAGCGCTCCTGAAGTAAAGGAAAGAGTAATAAGCGAGATCAGAGCGACCCGTGATGACGGCTCCCCGAAATACGATATCATAATCCTGAACTTCGCCAACTCCGACATGGTCGGTCATACCGGAGTAATGGAAGCCGCAGTAAAGGCCGTAGAGACGCTGGACGGCTGCGTTAAAGAGATCACAGACGCCATACTTGAAGTTGGCGGGCAGCTCCTTATCACAGCTGATCACGGAAACAGCGACATGATGATCGACAAGGACGGTTCACCCTTCACGGCTCACACCACCAATCCCGTTCCCCTTTGCTACGTATCAGGCGAAAAGGCTCACGTATTCAACGATCACGGCCTTTCAGGCGAGGGAAAGCTGGCGGATCTGGCTCCCACCCTTCTCTACCTCATGGGTATAGATATCCCTGAGGAGATGACCGGCGAAGTGCTGATGAAATAAATATCCAGACGAAATATAAAAGGCAGTATATCCTGTGATATACTGCCTTATTTTTTTAGTCCGTTATCGTTATCGTTTCTATTACCGGCTGCTGGTCCTCGGGGATCGTTCCGTTATCGTCTATGGGTTTTGCGTCAGACGCGATCTTTTTACAGATATCCAGTCCCTCTGTAACGTGCCCGAAGGCTGCATATTGTCCGTCGAGGAAGGTGTCATCCGCAACGGTTATAAAGAACTGAGACGTGGCGCTGTTTGGCTGGTTGGTCCTTGCCATGGATATGACGCCCTCGGTATGTGAAATACTGTTCTCATAACCGTTGGAACTGAATTCACCCGGTATCGCTTCCAGCTTCGCATCGGGGTTCGCTCCACCCTGGATCATAAAGCCGTCCATTATCCTGTGGAACTTGAGTCCGTCATAAAAGCCGCCTGATGCAAGATTTACGAAATTCTCCACGGTAAGCGGCGCCTCATTCGGGTCGAGTTCGAGCTTGACCGTTCCGTAATCCCTGATCACGATCTCAGCGTGGACCATAGGGAGCGCTTCAGCGTTTTCGGAAGCGTTCTGCCCGTCTGAAGCAGGCTCCTGAGCCTGGTTTTCCTGCCCTCCGCAGGCTGTCAGCATGCAAAGCGTTAAAATTAACGATAATATTATTATTGTAAACTTTTTCATGTTCGTCTCATTCAAAGCGGGGCAGCTGTAACTGCCCCGCTGAAAACTCCTTTTTCAGTAGTTATTTTACCCTTATGGGCTTATTTCATCAGTTTTCCGAGGATGGATGCTACGTCATCAAGTCCGAATCCGTCGTCCTTCTTGGAGCTGCTTCCTGTCATAGCTCCTATAAGGGATCCGATATCAAGTCCGCTGTTCTTGGAGCTTCCTCCGCCTGCTAATGAAAGTACTCCGCCGAGAAGATCTGAAAGTCCGTCGCTGTTTGAAACCGCTGATGTCTTGTTTGCCTTCTTATTTGTCTTAGCCAGCATGGTAAGTACTACAGGTGCGGCAGCTGCCATGATCTTAGCTACTTTAGCCGGATCGATACCTGATTTAGCTGCAACTTCCTTCTGTGCTGCTGCAGTCTTTGTCTCATCGCCGTAAATGTGGTTAAGGATCTTGACTCCGTCTTCCATATCAGCTGACTTGATGATCTTAACGATATCTTCTTCGCTCAGGTCATGCTGATCAAGGGCCTTAAGGAGGCTGTCAGCTCCTGTCTTGGTCTGTGCATTTGTCTGCATCTTTCCAAGCATTGAAGGAAGCGCCTGAAGAAGTGCCTGTGTAACCTGGTCATCTGATGCTGATGCCTTGCCGCCTAATGCGCTTACTGATTGTTTGGCTGAGGACATACCTCCGAGTAATGATAAAAGATCTAATGCTCCTGCCATTTTATAGCTCCTTTCTATCCTGTCTGTATAGATCAATTTAAGTGGTTATCACTTTACAGCCTTATTATATTATATTTTATACTGTTTGTGAACAAAAATATTATGCAAGTCTGCTAATTATATTCATCGCTACTCTGAGACCGTCCGCCGCTGCTGAAACTATGCCTCCGGCATAGCCTGCGCCTTCACCCGAGGGATAGAATCCCGCGAGTATCTCCTCTCCGACATAACCTTCATAGGATTCCGCTCTTCTGAACCTTACGGGAGACGAACTTCTGGACTCAACTGCGTATATAACAGCGTCGTCTTTATCGAAGCCTTTGATCTTCCTTCCGAATTCCGGCATGGCCTCCTTTATGGAACTCTCGACGAAATCAGGTATGCACCCCGATATCTGAGGCGCACAGCCGTCTCTCAGCTCCTTCCAGAGAGCCTCAGGAGCATGGTAACCTCTTCCGAGCTCATATGCAAGTTTCTCGTATTTCTGCTGAAGATACACGCCTCCAAGCACGTCATCAGTCCCGAAATCTTCCGGTCTTACGTCCACCAGCACGGCTGAATTCGCATATCCTGAATTTCTCGCATGATAGCTCATTCCGTTGGTCACCACCATACCCTCTTCTGAGGAGGCAACCACTACCTGTCCTCCGGGGCACATGCAGAATGTATATACTCCCCTTCCTTCTTCCGTCCTGTATGACAGCTTATAGTCCGCTGCGGGAAGTCCCAGCTCGCCTGAAGGCTTTCCGTACTGAGCTATGTCTATAAGGTCCTGAGGATGTTCGATCCTGACTCCCATTGAAAATTGCTTCTGACTCATGGAAATACCCATATCATCGAGCCATTTTAACGTATCCCTGGAGCTGTGCCCTATGGCAAGGATCAGATGCTCTGTATCTATAGAGAACTTCTCTTCATCCTTAATATACTCGACTCCGGTAACCCTGTGTTCCTGAGTAATGATCCCGGAGACCCTTGCTCCGAAAACAACGGTCCCTCCCAGTTCCTTTATCTCTTCACGGATGTTTTTCACAACAGTCTTAAGTATGTCTGTACCTATATGCGGTCTCGCCTTATAGATGATGTCCTCCGGTCCGCCGTGATCCCTTAATTCCCTTAAGATAAAGGCGATCCTGGGGTCCTTGATCCCTGTGGTCAGCTTACCGTCCGAAAACGCACCTGCGCCGCCTTCTCCGAACTGAACGTTGGATTCGGGATCGAGCCTGCCCTCTTTCCAGAAAAGATCCACCTGTTCTGTCCTGCGGTCTACGTCCATTCCTCTCTCAAGCACTACGGGCCTGAGTCCTGCCCTTGCCAGGGCAAGTGCTGCGAATATTCCACAGGGACCGAAACCGACGACCACAGGAGGATTCTTGGATGAAGCAGCGGGAATATCCAGTCTTCCGATCTCATCCGACGGATCGTAATTGAATTCCACGGAATAGACCATGTGGATATCCTTCTTGTTTCTGGCATCTATGGATTCCTTGAGGATACGCCAGTTTTTTACTTTCCTGCCGGTCTTTTTTTGTATTTTTTTGGGGAGAAGTGATGTACTCTCCCCAAGGTTCAGTCTTACCTGATCTATCTTCATTTCCGATCCCTATCTCGCAAGGCCTTTGCCGGCTCTGATCCCGGTCAGCCATGCGTTGTTCAGGTTGTATCCCCCGCAGGGGCCGTCATAATCCAGAGTCTCTCCCGTAATGAAGAGACCCGGAACTATCTTTGATTCCATAGTGTTTTCGTCCACCTCGTCAAGGCTTACGCCTCCCGAAGTCACCTGAGCTTCATTCCAGCCTTTCAGGCCTTTCACCGTAAAATGGAGGTCAGAAAGCTCATCCGCAAGGAAGGCTGCCATCTCTTCAAAGCTTATTTCTTTGCCGTTCCATCTCGCAAAGAACACTCCTTCTTTTCTGGCTACATATGAAGCCAGTTCCTCCTTCACAAGGCCCTTTAAGGCGTATGTTGTATCGTAGCCCATTACTCTCATCCTGTCTGCCAGCAACTCAGCTATCTCAGAGGAGCTGAAATCAGGAGTGAGGTCCAGCCTTATCTCATAGTGTCTGAAACTGTCCTCGGGGGATATCCCCTTAAGAGGCTTTATGTATCTCGAAAGGTTCATGATGCAGATGCCTGAAAGAGCGTCTTCCCTGAACTGTACTTCGCCCGGTTCGGAGCAGATCACTTCACCGTCCTTCAGGAGATAAGCCCTGGCCTTGGTGCGAACACCCTTTAAAGCTTTTATGTTTTCGGCCACTTCGATTGCCGTAAGCGCCGGAGCCAGCTTGCTCACGCTGTGTCCGAGACGCCTTGCAAAGATATATCCGTCGCCTGTGGTCCCGCAGCTTGCGTAGGACTTTCCGCCTGTGGCCAGCACCAGGTTCTCAGCGTATACGGGTTCCTCGTCTCCCTCTATAAAGATATTGAATCCTCCCCTCGGATCTGAACTGAAAGGTATCGCTTCCAGCTTTTCAGCGACCGCTTCGGAATAAAGCTCCACGCCGCAGTTCTCAGCTGATCTTATCAGCAGTTTGCAAACGTCCTTTGCGTCTTCGGAATACGGATAAAGCCTTCCCTCATCATCGCATCTCAAGCTGATGCCGACGCTTTTCAGGAAATCCTTCACTTCATCCAGCCCTTCGCAGTTCACATTGGATATATTGCATCTGCCGTTTCCTGTCATGGACAGTTTCTTAAGGAAGACGTCTTTCTTTTCGAAGACTGCAACATCCCACTCAGGACAGGCCCTCTTAAGAGTAATGGCGGCTGTCATTCCTGACACTCCGCCGCCTATTATTACTACATCATATTCATTCTTCATCATGGATGACACACTCCGTGGGTATTCATTCCACTATAATTTCTGAGAAAGTCCCTTTAAAGGATCCTCTGCCTTTTCCGAAGGACTCGGCATAAGAGTCTTGTCCAGAAGCTCAGCAGGAGTAAGAGCTACTTCCTTGAACTCGGTATGAGCTGCCTTGGCTGCCTCCAGAGCTTCCCTGGCTGCGATCTGGGCATCCCTTGCCTTCTTGGCTGCATCCGTCAGTATCTCTTCCCTGGTCTTTATCACATCGGGTTTCAGGATCCTGATGGTTACCCCGGCGTTGGTCAGGTTGATTCCCTGCACTACCACGCAGAGACCTACCATGGTTATGGACGCAAGGTTGAATATATCGGGGTTGAAGAACACGTAAAGTCCTGCGATCATGTTGAGAAGTCCGACAAAAAGATGGTCATAGAAATAACCGTTTCTGACTTCGATCTTCTCCCATGCCTTGGACAGATTTCTGATACCCGTTATAAGTACCCAAAGTCCCAGCACCTGAGGAACTACTATATCCTGCGATATCTTACCGAGAATGATGAGAGCTCCGAGCACGAAAGTAGTAAGTCCGTCAATAAGGACCCATGTACCGTCGTCCGCTTCTCCTCTGTATGAATTATGTGAAATGACCTCTATCAGGCCTGCTACGAGGAAGAGTATACCTACCGCAAAAGCAACTGAAAGGAAAGTAATTCCCTCCTGCGTAACCAGATAAACTCCTCCTGCCATGAATAAGATACCGGTCACTATAGTCAAAAATCTCATTAATTATCCTCCGGGTAAAAAATTTAGTGGTCTCAGGCCGATCTATCTCGGGATGTCTCCGCCTGAAAGTTTGTCATCATAGACAGCTCTTGAGCCGCCGATGAACTTCGGTCTGGTTCTGGCCGCTACCACGTGAGCTTCGCCGATCGTCTTCTGCTCTATCCTTACGGGTACAGCCACATGCTTGAGATGCATACCGATGAGGGTGTCTCCGATATCGAGGCCTGCATCGGCCTTTATCTCCTCCACTGCCACCGGCTTCTCTGCGTTCTGATATACTGTCATTGCAAAAGATCCGCCTGCATGCATCTGAGGTACGACGTTACAGATCTCTGTTCCGGGAAGAAGAGCCGCCTTCTCCACTATGACGCACCTGTTGAGATGCTCGCAGCACTGAGCTGCCAGATATATCTTTTTAGGTCTGAGAACGCTCTGTATGCCCTCATAGACGGCCTGCGCCGCTTCAAGGCTTGAGCCTTTCCCTATGTGTGCTCCCAGTATCTCGGAAGAAGAACAGCCTACTACGAGTATGTCCCCTTCTCCGATATGTGAGGCTTCAACGATTTCTTCTGCCGCTTTGGCGGCTTCATTTCTGATCATATCAAGATCCATTTTGCTTTCCTCCTACAGCTGCCAGCTGTTAAGATAAGCTTCCTGCTCTTCTGTCAGGGTATCTATTTCTATTCCCCAGGCGGCCAGTCTTCTGGACGCTATCATCTTGTCGATCTCTTCAGGTATCTTGATCAGATGCTTAGGAAGTTCGTCTTTGTGTTCTTTGATATATAAAGCTCCGTATGCCTGTACGGCGAAGCTCATATCCATGATCTCTGCGGGATGTCCGTCAGCTCCTGCAATGTTGACAAGTCTGCCGTCTGCGATAACATCCACCCACTTGCCGTTGGGGAGTTTGAATCCTTCGACGTTGTGACGTCTGGGAACTCTCTCCAGCGCTATCTTATACAGACCTTCCATGTCGACTTCGCAGTTGAAGTGACCGGAATTGGTGAGGATAGCTCCGTTCTTCATGGTAAGCATGTGCTCGGGTGTAATTGTCTTAAGGCAGCCTGTAGCCGTGCAGAAAATGTCTCCGAGAGGAGCGGCGTCCTTCATGGGCATTACGCTGAAACCGTCCATCTTGGCTTCTATAGCCTTGACGGGATCTATTTCAGTAACTATTACCTGAGCTCCCAGGGACTGGGCTCTCATAGCGATTCCCCTGGAGCACCAGCCGTAACCTGCTACTACCACGGTCTTGCCTGCGATGATGAGGTTGGTGTTTCTCATGATGGAATCCCAGGTGGACTGACCTGTTCCGTAACGGTTGTCGAACAGATGCTTCATATCAGCGTCGTTAACAGCCATCATGGGGAATTTCAGCAGACCGGCCTTATCCAGAGATCTCAGCCTGATTATACCTGTAGTCGTCTCCTCGCATCCGCCCCAGGCGTCTTCTGCAAGATCAGGGCGCTTCTCGTGAAGACAGGTAACCAGATCGCAGCCATCGTCGATAATGATGTTCGGCTTGCACTCGAGACACATCTCGATATGTCTCTCATACTCTTCCATAGTAGCGTCATGGTAAGCGAACACTGAAAGGCCGTCCTCTACGAGTGCAGCGCATACGTCGTCCTGAGTGGACAGGATGTTCGATCCCGTGATGGACATCTGCGCACCGCCTGCAGCCAGTACTTTGCAAAGATATGCCGTCTTTGCTTCAAGGTGTACTGAAAGGGAGATCTTCACTCCCTCAAAGGGCTTTGTCTTTTTGAATTCTTCTTCGAGAGACCTGAGCAAAGGCATGTGGTCTCTTACCCATTCTATCTTCTGATGGCCATAGGGGGCCAGACTGATGTCTCTGATATCGTATTTCATTTGAACTCCTTGGTTATGTTTTATATTGTTTCTATTTCGATCAGAACGTTTTCAGGTTCGGCGGTGACCGAATCCACTCCTTCAAGATCGCAGACAGCTTTCAGTTTGACGGAATTGGTTCCGTCCTCAAGCCCTGTAACGTCCGCGGAAAGGATGAAATTCTCCTTGGTCAGAGCGTTTATTACGGTCGAACGTCCCTTGACCGTTATCTTCAGGTTGACGTTCGCTATTCTGGCCGAACGTCCGCTTCCTATACCCGTAACGTTTATATCGTTCTCATTGAAATCCAGGGTGACGGTTCCGGCATTATAGACGGTTACCTGAGCCATGGGATTTACAGAATCCTCAGAGAGCTCTACTCCGTCCGGCAGGAGAGGAATGAGATGTACCTCTGCACTCTCATAGTAATCCGAAAGGTCGACAGTTTCGCAGGTGATCTTTTCGACTGCATTGATTGAGTCGTCATCACCCTTGATGATAACGGAAAGAGGTACCTTGATGGTCCTGTTTACCGAACCGCTGTCCTGACCTGAAACAGGAACTTCAAGAGGCACTTCCCTGGTGCTCTGAAGCACTGCGGTGATGGTTACGTTGCTGAAAGCCAGAGTCACGCCCTCGACCTGCTCGCCATTTGCATCCAGCGCCTTAAGCTCGGCAGTGATGCTCTTCGGTTCCGGCTCCATCCTTCCTGCGTCAAGTTCAGCCACGACTTTTTTGACCTTGTTTACAGCCGTAGTAGCTCCTGAAACGCTGACCTTATCCTCTGACATCTTGATGATGGTAGGCTCGGTCTCTTCCTTCGTAGGATTGATTATGGTAGCCTCTATTTCTTTCTCAGCAGTTATGTACTGTTCTGTCGTTATATTCAGGTATTCCGATGATATGGATTCAAGCGTGATATTGCTCGGTCTGGTAACGCTTATCTTTATCATGTTATCGCCGAGCTTGATTCCCCTGAGATCAGCCACAGCTGTAAAATCATCGGCCTTTATCTTATTCGCTATGGATCTCTTCGCAGTGAACGTAACGTTTATGCCTTCGTGATCCATCGAAGTTATTACCAGATCCTGATCCGAAAGTTCAGACTGATCCAAAAGTCTGATGGGGATATCCCTCAAGGTTACCGTCCTTACCGGGTCCACCGTACCGAGTACGTAAGCCCAGAGAGCTATTGCCATTATGAGAGCGAGGATGAATACTACACGATTATTTTTCAGCATTCTTCTTACCTCCCCTCAATATTCTGGACACCCTGTCAAGAAGGGAATCCTTTTCGGGAGCTATATAGATGCTCTTGAGGAGTTCATCTATCCTTGAAGCTGTGAGCATTCTCTCAAGCTTGCCGTCTTCGGCCTTGGAGATGATTCCCGTCTCTTCGGATACAATGAATACCAGAGCGTCCGAATTCTCTGTGATGCCTATGCCGGCCCTGTGTCTGGTGCCGAGTTCCTTAGAGAGTTTCTTATCTTCCGTGAGCGGAAGCACGCAGCCTGCAGCCCAGAGTTTGTCTCCCCTCACTATAAGGGCTCCGTCATGAAGCGGCGCGCCTTCATAGAAGATATTTCCTATCATTTCGCGCGAGATGCCCGCCTGGATCAGAGTTCCTGTCTCTATGATGTCTGTAAGGGATGTCTCCCTCTCAAATACGATAAGCGCACCTGTCCTTGACTTCGACATGGAAAGAAGTGCTTCCCTTATCTCGACGGTTATCTCTTCAGCTTCCTCCAGGTCGATGCCTGAGAAGTTGCTTATCAGCTTATTTCTTCCCAGGTTCTCCAGGAGTCTCCTGAGTTCAGGCTGGAAGATGATCACGACCGCTATCAGTCCGACGTTTACCAGGTTGCTCAGTATCCACTGCAGCGTATAAAGATGCAGCCATCTGGCGACCAGCGCCACCACTACAAGCATGAGCAGTCCCTTGGCCAGCTGTTCCGCCCTTGTCTCCCTGATAAATCCCAGGAGTTTATAGAACAGGAAAGCTACGATCAGGATATCCAGCACGTCATTTATTCCTATGTTTGATATTATATTCTGAAAAAACTGATTCATAGATCGTCCTTTTCTTAGTCAGTCATACACTTGCCCATACATATAAAATTATAATATAAAAACGCCTTTCTTTCAAGGCGTTTGACCAAATGAATATCCAATTATCACAAAATGTTTACATAGTTCATTCATTTAAAAGCTCCCGGAGTTTTCTCCGGGAGCCCTGTCTTCAGAATATCTGAGCTGCACTCTTTAGTGCTCTGTCTCTAAGAGACCGTAGTCCTCATCGTTTCTCTTATATACAACGTTTACGTTTCCGGATTCAGCGTCCAGGAATACGAAGAAGTTGTGCTGGAGAAGTTCCATCTGAAGGATTGCTTCCTCAGCTGTCATAGGAGTAAGGGTGAACTTCTTGGTCCTTGCGATCTTGGTCTCCTCTTCTGCCTCAGGTACTTCAGGGATCATTTCGAATCTTACGGATTCCTTGCCCTGGTTCTTCTTGATCAGTTTCTTCTTATATTTCGACATCTGCTTCAGCAGTTTCTCTGCCACGTCATCGATGGCATCGAATACGTCCTGAGCAACTGATTCTGCTCTGAAAATATTTCCCTTACCGGAAATTGTTGCCTCTACCTTTACCTTGGCTTTCTCGGGGTGCATCAGCACCTTTGCCTGAATGTCGTCCGCAATGAGGGGATTTTCTTAAAGACAGCCCAGTTTCTCATGGTGGCTGTCTCATTCACCATTTCCATGTATTATGCCGGATATGTCAGCGCAC
>CACZGZ010000030.1 GCA_902780845.1 uncultured Eubacteriales bacterium | reverse complement strand
TGTTTACATTGGCATCGGGGTGATACTTTACAAGTATCTCTCCTCCCACACCGACTTTTGGCTTCTTGATATCCTTAAGCGGCAGCTCATCATATTCCCTGATTATCTTAGGCCCCAGCTTCCAGAGCTGGTTAAAGCTTCCGTTTCTGCAATTCTCAAGGATCTTATCCCTGTACTTATCCTTGATGGCCTGTGCGGAGCCCGGTACCACCTCATACGGTCTGGTGGCGTACAGGCATCTCTGGAAAATATCTCCGTAAACAGCTCCTATCATGAGGCGCTTTGCCATTTTTATGTCTATCTTGAATCCGGGGTTCGTTTCAAGTATCCCGGTATTGAAACTGATGACAGGGATCTGTTCCATTCCCAGGTCTTTAAGAGCCTTGCGAAGCAAAGCAACGTAGTTGGAAGCTCTGCAGCCGCCGCCCGTCTGGCTCATGATAAGAGCTGTCTTATCCGGATCGTACTTTCCGGTCTTGAGCTCCTTTATCATCTGGCCCAGAGTGATAAGGGTCGGATAGCATGCGTCGTTATTGACATATCTCAGGCCTTCCTGGATACCTTCTCCGTTCTTGTCTTCAGGAAGAAGTACCACGTTATATCCGCAGGCTTTCATGGCCTCTTCAAGATACTCAAAATGAATAGGGCTCATCTGAGGAACAAGGATGGTGTAATCCTTCCTCATTTCCTTTGTAAATACCTTTCTTATGAAAGGCTGGTGTCCGCCCTGAGGCATTACGCCGTACTTTTCGCGCTCTTCCATAGCGGCTTTAAGAGATCTGATACGGATCTTGATGGCTCCCAGGTTGTTACCTTCGTCTATCTTGATCAGCGTGTAAAGCTTGTTGGCCGATTCAAGGAGTTCCATTACCTCATCTGTTGTGACTGCGTCTACTCCGCAGCCGAATGAGTTCAGCTGTACAAGTTCAACGTCAGGCATGTCCTCAACGACATTTGCAGCACGGTAAAGTCTGGAATGATACATCCACTGATCAAGTACTCTCACCGGTCTGTCAAAGTCCCTGAGATCGCAGATGGAATCCTCGCTTAAGACTACCAGGTTGAATGACGTTATCATCTTATCGATACCGTGATTGATCTCGGTGTCGAGATGATAAGGTCTTCCTGCAAGCACTATGGATTTCAGGCCGTGATCCTTGGCATACTTAAGGGCACGCTTGCCCTCTTCTCTTACGTCTTCCTTGAATCTGAGCTGTTCCTTTCTCGCTTCTGAGACAGCGCGGGCTATCTCTTTTTCGGAAATGCCAAATTCTCCCAGGAGTTCATGCATCCGCTTTACCAGCCTCTCGTCATTATCATAAGGTACGAAAGGATGATAGAAGTTCACTCCGAATTTTTTGAAGTCATGGCTCATGTTATTAGCAATAACTTCAGGGAATGTAGCTACGACAGGACAATTGTAGTGGTTAGGCGCATCAGGATCCTCTATCCATTCATAGTTTATACATGGATAGAATATCTTCTTTTCACCCATATCCATAAGTTCTCTGATGTGACCGTGGACTATCTTTGCAGGATAGCAGGCTGTATCAGAGCTTATATATTCCATACCCTTCTGATAGATATCCTTGGTGGACATCGGACTCAGCACCACGCGGTACTTGAGTTCCGTAAAGAAGGTATGCCAGAAAGGATAATCCTCAAAAATATTAAGGACTCTGGGTATGGCCATATGGCCTCTTACAGCCTTTTCCTCTGAAAGAGGCTCGTAGTATTCGAACAGTCTCTTAAGCTTATACTGATAAAGGTTCGGAAGATCGTCATGGGTGAGATCAAGTCCGGCACCCTTTTCACAGCGGTTTCCTGTAATATATCTCTTCTTGTCGCCGAACTTGGTTATGGTGAGCAGGCAGTTGTTCTCACATCTCCTGCAGCGTCCGTTTCTGGACTCATAGGTGAACTCTTCGAGTTCATCGGGTCTCAGCACTCCGGACACCTGTCCGCAGTCAGCCTTTTCAAGGGAATTTAAAGCGCAGCCGTATGCTCCCATGATACCTGCGATATCAGGTCTTACGACCTCTCTTCCCAGGACCTTCTCTATAGCTCTTAAGCAGGATTCGTTATAGAACGTACCGCCCTGGACCACGATCTTCTCGCCGGCCTCTTCGGGATTTCTGAGTTTTATTACCTTATACAGAGCGTTCTTTATTACAGAATATGACAGACCCGCTGCTATATCACCTATGGAAGCCCCTTCCTTCTGAGCCTGTTTTACCATGGAGTTCATGAATACCGTGCATCTGGTTCCCAGATCCACAGGAGCCTGTGAAAGAAGTCCGACCTTGGCAAACTCTTCAACCGGAAGATCAACGGACTTGGCATAAGTCTCTATGAAGGAACCGCAGCCGGAAGAACATGCCTCATTAAGCATGATATTGTGTATAGCTCCGTTTCTGATCTTCATGCACTTCATGTCCTGACCGCCGATATCCAGAATGAAATCGACTCCCGGCAGGAACTGTTCAGCAGCCTTATAGTGTGCCATGGTCTCTATGATGCCGTCATCTGCATTGAAACCTGCCTGTATAAGGCCTTCGCCGTAACCGGTCACCGTGGTATATGAAATGAAGCAATCCCTGGGAAGCTTCGAATATATGTCTCTTAAGAATCCCCTTGTGGTCTCGAGAGGATTTCCTTCGTTATTCTTGTAGAAACTGTAGACGAGGTTTCTGTCGCTGTCGATAAGGGCAGCCTTCGTAGTGGTGGACCCCGCATCTATACCTAGGAAAAGAGGTCCCTCGCAAAGCGAAAGATCTTTTCTCCTGATCTTAGCTCTGGCATGTCTTTCTCTGAAGGCCTTAAGTTCTGCCTCATCCCTGAACAAAGGCTCTGTCCTCTTTGACGCCCTGTTCTGTGAACTGTCTATACTATTCAAAGCGTCCACCAGGGAACTGATGGTCACTTCATCTTTATCTTCAGCCATAAGCGCAGCGCCTATAGCGACGAAATATTTGGAGTTTTCAGGGAAGATAACTTCATCCTCACTGAGACCCAGTGTCTCCGTAAACCTCTTTCTGAGCTCGGATAAATAGCTCAGAGGGCCTCCCAGATACGCAACGTGACCTTCGATCTTATGGCCGCAGGCAAGTCCGGAAATAGTCTGATTGACTACTGCCTGGAAAATGGATGCAGCAAGATTTGAAAGAGACGCTCCCTCGTTGATAAGAGGCTGGATATCCGTCTTCGCAAATACCCCGCAGCGTGCCGCTATGGGATAGATGGTATCGTAATCCTTGGCAGCCTCATTAAGGCCGTCTCCGTCTGTATTGAGAAGGATAGCCATCTGGTCGATAAATGCTCCCGTACCTCCTGCACAGGTGCCGTTCATACGCTGCTCCACAGTAGCTCCGAAGAAGGTTATCTTGGCATCTTCACCGCCGAGTTCTATTACACAATCAGTCTCCGGGATGAGATGCTTGACCGCGATCGAACAGGTAACCACTTCCTGCTCAAAAGGCAATTTAAGGCTGTCCGCCAGCGCAAGTCCGCCTGATCCGGTGATAACCACCTTTACCTTCTCGTCTCCTCTTTCCTTAAGGATATCTTCTAAAAGTTCCTGAGCTTTCTCAAAGACACTTGACATGTGCCTTTCATAGCGCTTGTAAAGTATTTCGTTGTTTTCGTCCATCAATACGACCTTAACAGTCGTAGATCCTATGTCGATTCCCAGTCTCATTTAAAAAACCTCCGATAGTATTATAAGACGGAGGCAATAAAAAGTGTGTTAAATATGCAAAATAACTGCTAAAATTCCGCTAAAATTTACAGCGTATCGATCTCATTTTTCATAAGTTTGTTAAGCATATAGAAGCTGTAGATCAGTCCCAATACCTCCCCTATCGGGAAGCTGAACCACGAAAGAGTGACCCCGCCTATCTTTGCGAGAATATAGGCGAAAGGCACGATGCCTATAAGCTGCCTGATGAATGAGCATATAAGACTATATACCCCATGTCCCGTAGCCTGAAACACTGTTCCGTTCATTATTCCGAAAGCAGCAGGAATAAAGTTTATGCTTATGATCCTGAGAGCAGGCACGCCATACTCAAGCATCTGGGGAGATGCGTCAAAGATCATGAGAAGCTTGTCGGGTATCAGCTGAAACAGGGCAAGGCCAATTACCATGAAGATCAGAGCAAATCTGATGCCCTCTTTTCTCGCCTCTTTTACCCTCTCTTTGTTTCTTGCTCCGAAGTTGAATCCTATGATGGGAAGCACTCCCTGGTTAAGTCCGAACACAGGCATGAAAACGAAGCTCTGGATCTTGAAATATACTCCGAGAACTGCGACCGCAGTGGTTGAATAAACCACCAGGATCATATTGTAAAGCACGTTCATAACTGAAGCAATGCTCTGCATTATGATCGAAGGAAGACCTACCTGATATATTTCTTTAATGATCCTCCACTCAAGTCTGAAGCCCTTGAAGCTTATATTTACAAGGTGTTTATCCCTGTTTCTCTTACCGAAAAGAATGATGACGGCTATGGTGAATCCTACCACCTGGCCTATAACTGTAGCAAGAGCTGCTCCTACCACTCCCATCTTGGGGAATCCCAGGAGTCCGAATATCATTATGGGATCCAGGATAACGTTCGTAATGGCACCCGCCATGGAGCAGATCATGGGAGCTTTCATATTTCCCGTGGCCTGCAGTATCTTCTCTATTATGACCTGGATATTGATAAAGAATGATCCGCAAAATACTATGGTGAGATACTGTCTCGCCGCGGTATAGATATATGTGCCGGGTTCAGCATAGGATCCGACAAAAGCCCCGGGAAGAAGCAGTCCCACTATGAAAAAAATCAGAAAGTCAAAAAATCCGAGGAAGAGTCCTGTGGTGGCAGCCTTGTCCGCATCTTCCTGTCTTCTTGCGCCCAGTCTTCTCGAGATAAGAGAGTTGACACCTACTCCTGTACCCACACCGACTGCGATTATCATCATCTGAAGAGGCATTATGATGGACACGGCGGTAAGAGCATCCTCTGATATCCTGGCAACGAAATAACTGTCAACGATGTTATAAAGAGCGTTGATAGTCATGGAAATGATGGCAGGAAGCGACATGCTGATCATGAGCGGCCTGATGGGCATGTACCCCATCTTGTTCTCAGTTACAGGCATTCCTTTTTCCGTTTTTAAATCTTTTCTTTCTTCTGTCATTATTAACCTCAAAAAAATCGTACCTGTGAATTATACAATAAACATTTTACATTTTCAAGGAAATAATGTATAATACATTTTCGGGTCCGGCAGACGGTCGCGCACCACGGTGTGAGGAAAGTCCGGGCTCCGCAGAGCAAGGGTGCCTGATAACGTCAGGCGTAGGTAACTATAGGGAAAGTGCAACAGAAAACACTCCGCCGAAACAGTTAGGCTGTGGTAAGGTTGAAATGGCGAGGTAAGAGCTCACCGGCGTCCCGGAGACGGGGCGGCCTTGTAAACCCCACCCGGAGCAAGACCAAATAGGGCTAAAGGCGGCTGCTCGTCGCCTCCGGTAGGTAGGTCGCTTGAGCTGCATAGCGATATGCAGTCGAGATAGATGATCGTCTAATACAGAACCCGGCTTACAGCCGGGCCCAACCCAAGAAAAAATCCGCATAAGATATGCGGATTTTTTGTTATCAGTATTTATTGACCACATCAAGAGCTTCAACCAGCTTGATATCCTCGTGCTTTTCCTGGAAATAGTTCAGAGTGAACTGATTTGCAAAGAGAAGAAGCGGTCTCTGGAAATGGTCGAAGACCAGCATCTGTCTGGAATCTATGACATCCTTGACATGTTCAAGATCCATGCCCTCACCCAGCCATCTTACGACGCTCATGTCAAGGCGGTCCATTCTTATAGCTGCGTTATACTCGTTCTTCAGTCGGTACTCGAATACTTCGAACTGAAGCTGACCTACAGCACCTACAACTACTTCGTTGTATTGGTTCCTGTATACCTGGATAGCTCCCTCTTGAGCCAGCTGATCGACTCCCTTCTGGAATTGCTTTGCCTTCATAGTATCCTTGGGAGATACGAGCGCAAACATTTCAGCGGGGAAAGTCGGAAGCGGTTCGAAGAACAGTTCTCCCCTGACAGTCGACAGAGTGTCTCCGATCTGGTAGTTGCCTGTGTCATAGATACCTATTACGTCTCCTGCTATGGCAGTCTCTACGTTCTCCCTCTCGTTTGCCATCAGCATGGTGGACTGAGCGAGTTTCATATTCTTGCCGGTGCGGCTGAGTTTGACTTCCATACCCCTCTCGAAGGTGCCGGAACATATCCTGAAGAATGCGAGCCTGTCTCTGTGGGCGGGATTCATATTGGCCTGTATCTTGAAGATAAAGCCTGAAAAATCCTCGTCTTCCGGTCTGATCTCAATGTCTTCACCGTTTAATTTGGCCTTTCTCACGCCCGGTGCGGGAGACATATCGAGGAAATGTTCCAGAAACTGTGTGGTACCGAAATCCGCAAGTGCCGATCCGAAGAAGACGGGGCTTAATTTACCCTTCTCTATGGCATCCATATCGAATTCATTTCCGGCGCCTGTGATCAGTTCGATCTCATCCCTCAAGGTGCTGAGATTGTATCCTGCGATCATCCCTTCAAGTTCAGGTCCGAATACGCCGTCTTCTCCGAGTTTGAGAGTCTTCTGGGCTTTATAGAGGACCACTTCGTTCTTCTGGATATCATAGATACCTTCAAAGTTTATCCCGGAGCCAATGGGCCAGGTGATTGGAACCGATGCGATGCCGAGAACGTCCTCGAGTTCCTGTACCAGATCAAAGGCATCCTTGGTCTCTCTGTCCAGCTTATTTATAAACGTGAAGATAGGAATCCCTCTCATGGCGCATACTTTGAAGAGCTTCTTGGTCTGTGCCTCGATACCCTTCGCTCCGTCGATCACCATGACTGCAGAGTCTACTGATGTCAGGATCCTGTATGTATCTTCACCGAAGTCGTTATGACCCGGAGTATCCATGATGGATATCTTCTTTCCCTGGTATTCAAACTGCATGACGGATGAAGTTACAGAGATGCCTCTCTGCTTCTCTATCTCCATCCAGTCCGACGTAGCGAACTTGGAGTTTCTTCTCGCTTTGACGGTACCGGCTTCCCTTATGGCTCCGCCGTGAAGCAGCAGCTTCTCAGTAAGAGTGGTCTTACCTGCGTCCGGATGAGATATTATTCCGAAAATACGTCTTTTTGCTATTTCTTCCTGTCTGGTTGACATAATACTTTTCCTTTACTTGTTTTTTGCACATCTATCAATATACACGATTTGCTTGAAATTGTCCAACGATTTATTTATAATGTAGCCGTTATGGTTAGATTAAATGAAAGATTGAAAAAGATATACGATCAGGTGCGTCCCGGAGAGTCTGTCTGTGACGTCGGAACCGATCACGGATATGTTCCCCTGGCGCTTCTGGAATCCGGTATTTCAGAAAAAGTGATCATGTCGGATATTTCTGCCGGTTCCCTTCTCAAGTGCAAAGAAAACGCCGAAGCGCTTTTACCTGATGCCGCTCCCTTTGACCTCCGTCAGGGTTCCGGTATCGAAGTCCTCGAAAGCGGCGAAGTAGATACTGTAATAATGGCCGGTATGGGCGGGATGCTCATTACTGAAATCCTCGGGAAGGATTATCACCATTCACACAGTTTCAAAAGATATATCCTTCAGCCCAGAAAGCACGTGGGAAGGCTCAGATACTGGCTTCTTGACAACGATTTTACCGTTGTGCATGAAGATCTCGCAAGAGAAGGCAAATTCATCTGGCCTATACTCACGGTAGAGTCCTTTGGAAGGGCCCTTTTCGTAAACGCAGATCCCGATGACATAGAATTCGAATATCCCCTCACCCTGCTGGATCACAGGAACGAACATACAGAGGAATATATTAAAAATGCGCTTCGCCTGGAGCGCCTGAAGCTGGAGTCAAAGTCTGAAGGTTCCCTTACGACCTTTAAAGAGCTCAGAACTCAGAAGCACAGGGTCGAAAGACTGGAATACATGGCAGAAAGGCTTTAAAAAAAATGCGGGTACAGTTTATTCTGTACCCGTTTTATTATTTTGATCAAAGTGCAAATGGATTTATATCCACATCTGACAGCTCTACCTTGGCGCTGTCATAAATATCTTCAGCTATGAGTATGCTGCTCATCGCCCTTCTGAAAATGTTCTCTGTGGCGTAATGCCCCAGATCCAGCACGTTTATACCTAGTTCGTGAGCCTTCTGCGCGTCATGGTATTTCAGGTCTCCGGTGATGTAGATGTCACAGTTCTCTGTTATGGCTGATATCATGTATTCTGATCCTGCGCCGCTTACCCAGCAGACTCTTTTGATGCTTACTCCCGTATCTCCGGCATATCTGAAGAATTTCTTATCCACGCCCAGCTTACCGGCTGCCCTGTCCATAAGTTCATCCAGCGTGACAGGATCGTCAAATTCTCCTACTCTCACGTATCCGTCCCCGTTTTCCGAAACACCGAATCTGTCAAGACCAAGCATTGCTCCGAGATAATCGTTATTTCCGCCGCTGCATTTGTCGAACGGCGTATGAGTTGAGTAAACGCTTATCCCTTCCTGTATCAGGTCGATAAGCATGTTTGAAGTGATATTGTCGCCGCTTACCTCGTCAAAATCATTGAAGTCTATTCCTTCGAGACCTATTACCTGATCAAGGGATCCGAAAATGAGCGGATGATGTGTGATTATCAGATCGCAGCCTTTGTTTACGGCTTCCTCTATGACATCAGAACGTATCTCCAGTGCGAGGAGTATCTTGTTGAAATCTGTTTTCAGTCTTACCTGCCAGCCTGAATTATCCCAGTCTTCCTGCAGGCTCAAGGGTGCCTTGGCTTCGATCGCCTTTTCTATCTGCTTATAGTTTACCATTTCGCCCTCCTTTGAATAACGCCGCAAAAACAATGTTCAGGCGGCGTGTGATGATACTATTCGAGATAATCCTTTAACTTTTTGGATCTTGAAGGATGTCTGAGCTTTCTGAGAGCTTTCGCTTCGATCTGTCTGATACGTTCACGGGTAACTTCAAACTCCTTGCCTACTTCTTCCAGCGTGCGGGCTCTTCCGTCCTCAAGACCGAATCTGAGTTTAAGTACCTTCTGTTCACGGTCTGTAAGAGTATCCAGAACTTCCACCAGCTGTTCCTTGAGCATGCTGAAAGCTGCTGCTTCCACAGGCTGCGGTACGTCTTCATCGGGAATGAAATCTCCGAGATGTGAGTCTTCTTCTTCACCGATAGGAGTCTCCAGCGAAACAGGTTCCTGAGCAACCTTCTGGATCTCTCTTACCTTATCAACGGACAGTCCCATCTCTTCGGCGATCTCTTCAGGTGAAGGTTCTCTTCCGAGTTCCTGGAGAAGCTGTCTTGATACTCTTATAAGTTTATTGATGGTCTCAACCATATGAACGGGGATCCTGATGGTCCTTGCCTGATCTGCAATGGATCTGGTAATAGCCTGTCTGATCCACCATGTCGCATATGTGGAGAACTTATATCCCTTGGTATAGTCGAACTTATCAACTGCCTTGATCAGTCCCAGATTTCCTTCCTGGATAAGATCGAGGAAAAGCATGCCCCTTCCTACATATCTCTTGGCAATGGAAACAACGAGACGAAGGTTTGCTTCGCAAAGTCTCTTCTTGGCCTCCTCATCGCCTTCACCCATTCTCTTGGCAAGTTCAACTTCTTCTTCTGCAGTAAGAAGAGGTACTTTACCGATCTCCTTGAGGTACATCCTGACGGGGTCATCCACAGCGATACCTTTGGTCATACCTGCTTCGAAATCAGTCTCGAAATCTGCGTCGATAGCATCATCCGCAGGGATGTCAACTTCTTCAAGGGCTACTTCTTCACCGATAAGGTTAAGGTCCTCAGGTATCGTTTCCTCAGGAATGATCTCAACTCCCTTTGCCCAGAGCTCATCATAGATATCAGGAAGATGTACTGTTTCAAGATTGAATGAATCAAGGATCTTGTTTACGTCCTTCTCAGGCAGCTTGTTGTTGCACTTCTTCGCCTGAGCCATGATAAGTCCGAGCAGTTCCTTCTGTTTCTGCTCCTGAAGATCCTTATTCTGTGCTTCCGTATCTTCATCCTTTTCTGTTTCTTCGTTGAGCTGTTCTTCCTTCAGTTCTTCATCAAGCTCATCGACTGCATTCTTTTTGTTTTCTGCCATGTTCATCTTCCCCCGTATTTATTGATTTCATTCTGTACTTCTATAAGTTCAGCTGTAAGTGTTTCTATCGATTCCTGATCAATGCCGCTCTCATCGGCCATATCCATCCTGGATACTATATTCTTTTCCTTTTCAAAAAGTTTTTCCAGTTTCCATTTGCTTATGCTTTCCTCGAGAACTTCATCCTCGCGGCCGGCAAGCTTTATACCGGACACAGCCTTTTCGAGCGCTATGCTCTCGTCAGGATCCAGTCTGTCCGCTATATCTGAGATCCCGAAAGTTCCGTTATTCCCGAAAAGTTCCAGCATTATATATCCGATCTTTCTGGAAAAAGCTGTTTCCATTATACCGAAGTTCTCAAACAGCATTTCCGTAAGATCCGGATTGGTTATCATTGCTGAGATCACGTTGGCCTCTCTTGAACTTAGTTCATGTGCCGACGCCCCCTCTTCTCTCGATACAGGTGCGGGTCTGGCGCTTCCCTCTGAAGCGTTTTCCTTTATCTCAGCAAAGATAGCTCTTTCAGACACCTTCAGCTCTTCTGAAAGTGATCTGACATAAATATCCATCTCAACAGGGCTTAAAGTCTTAAGCACCTGTGACGCTTTCTTTATATATTCGAGCTTGTCCTCATCATTATTAAGGTCAAGTCCTTTCTTCAGGAAATCCAGCTTATACTGGATAGCGCCGGGAGCATTCTTTACCAGTTTCATGAATGCGTCCCTGCCGTGTGTCTTGGCAAACTCATCAGGGTCTTTTCCATCTGTAACGTGGAACACCTTTACTTTAAGTCCTCTGGGAACCAGTATGTCTATTCCGCGTATGGCTGCATTTATGCCTGCCGTATCGGAATCATAGCAAAGGTTCACAGCAGGCGTATATCTCTTTATAAGTTTTGCCTGATTATCCGTAAGCGCAGTTCCAAGCGACGCCACCACGTTCTTTACTCCATGCTGGTAAAGGCTTATCACATCCATATATCCTTCAACTATTATGGCGCTGCCTTCTTTACCGATGTCCTGCTTGGTAGTGTTCAGTGCGTAGAGGTTGTTCTTTTTCTGGAAGACGATGTTCTCAGGAGAATTCAGGTATTTCGGATTATCGTTATCGTCTATCCTGCGTCCTCCGAAACCTATTACTCTTCCTGAGGTATTTATAATCGGAAACATCACGCGGTTTCTGAATTTGTCATAGTATTTCCCGTCTCTGCTCTTCGAAACAAGGCCCAGCTCCAGCAGTATCTTTTCGTCGACTCCCTTAGCTTTGAAATGCTTATAGAGGCTGTCCCACTCCTTATCAGCGTAACCGATACCGAACTTTTTGAGTATGCCGTCCTCCAGGCCGCGCCTTTTCATATATGAATATCCCGGATTCGCCTTCTCTGTAAAAGCTTTGTAGAAAAAAGCTGCAGCTTCACGGTTTATCTTGTAGTACTCTTCCTTTTCCTTGTTTGTAGAGGAATGAGAAAAATCAACTTCGATCCCGTATTCTTTTCCGAGCTTTTCGCAGGCTTCTATAAAATCAAGATTGTAGTATCTTTTGGTGAACTCTATTACATCGCCTGTCGCGCCGCAGCCAAAACAGGTGAATATCTGCTTCTGATCTGACACAACAAAAGACGGGGTCTTTTCACTGTGAAAAGGACAAACTCCCTTATAATTTGAGCCTGCTCTCTTCAAAGGTACGACCCTGCCTACTACGTCTACGATATTAAGTTGGCTCTTCAGTTCGTCTGCCCCGCTGCCTGAATTTCTCTGAGCCATTCTATATTATCCCCCATATAGTGTCTATATCCCTTTTTTACCCCAAAAAAACACATTTCCTTTTAATTTTTTGAAAATTTTTTATTTCCATCCCTTAGGAACAAAAAGATCGGTATATGTCGATAAAGCGAATCTGTCAGTCATTCCAGCTATATAGTCCTTGACTGCTTCTGCTACCCCGTCTCTTTCTGATATCTCCCTCAGATCATCCGGAAGGAGTCCCGGATTGTCCAGATAGTATTCATAAAGGGATCTTATTACCGTTTCTACCTTGTTTAGATCCTCGTCCCTCTTGACCTGGCTGTTCTTATACACGTTAGCGAACATGAACTTTCTCAGGTGATCCATTTCCTTTTTGAAGGCCGGACTCTGACAGATCTTATCTTTACCCTCGCTGTTCTTTATGACGTCGATGACCAGTGAATTTATCCTGGCTCTGTGAGATGAGCCGAAGAGCTCGATGGAAGATTCCGGTATATCCTTGAAATCGATGACTCCCGATCTGAGAGCATCGTCGATATCGTGGTTGATATAGGCTATCCTGTCAGCCAGATGCACTATCTGTCCTTCAAGCGTGAATGGATCGTTCGGACCTGTATGGTTTACGATACCGTCTCTTACTTCTGCAGTTAGATTCATTCCGCAGCCGACCCTGTGATGGCTGCCTTCCAGCACGTCCACAACTCTTAAACTCTGAACGTTATGATGAAAGCCGCCGGGATGGATCTTATTAAGCACTTCTTCTCCGTTATGACCAAAAGGTGTGTGCCCGAGATCATGCCCGAGAGCTATGGCCTCAGTAAGATCCTCGTTATAGTTAAGCGCCCTTGCTATAGTCCTGGCGATCTGACTTACTTCCAGAGTATGTGTAAGTCTGGTCCTGAAATGATCTCCCTCAGGAGCCAGGAATACCTGAGTCTTATGCATAAGCCTTCTGAAAGACTTGGAATGGATAATCCTGTCCCTGTCTCTCTGGAACTCAGTCCTTACTTCATCCTTAGGCTCATCAAACATCCTTCCCCTGGTGTATGCGGATTTGCAAGCCCTTTCATCAAGTGTCTCTATTTCTCTTTTTTCTATATCCTGTCTGAAAAGCATCTCAAACTCCTGTAGATCCGAAGCCGCCTCCGCCGCGCTCCGTATCGTTTACTTCTTCTGAAAGGATAAACTCAGCACGTTCATATCTTGAAAAAACAGCCTGCGCTATCCTGTCACCGTCATTTATCGTATATGGTTCCTGTCCGAGATTTACCAGAGGAACGTTCCATTCTCCCCTGTAGTCACTGTCAACAGTACCCACGCCGTTTATCATGGTTATCCCGTGTCTGATGCTTAAGCCGGATCTGGCACGGATCTGAGCTTCAACACCGTCCGGAAGTTCAACGTACATACCTGTAGGTATCAGCCTTCTTTCACCCGGCATGAGGGTGATTGGTTCTTCAAGGCTGGCTCTGATGTCAGCTCCTGCGGAACCTGCAGTCTCATATGTGGGCATATTGCCCTTTTCTGACTTTATCCTGATTATGATCTTTTCCATATCTTCCTCTGTTTCTTAACGGAGTCCATTATATCATAATCGTTTCAAAAAATATACAAGCAACTTAAAATCCCGCAAAAGCGGATCAATTTAAAGCACGGAATAGATATATTCCATCAGTTCCTTTATCGCGGCTCCTTCCCTGAAACCAGTAACGCGGGGGGCATCAGATGACTGAGCCTTATCAAGAGCGCATCTCAGACGTTCGGCGATCTCAGGATACCCTATGTGTCTTAGAAGCATCTCAGACGCTTTAAGGATGCTCAGCGGATTGACATAGTCCTGAAGTCCGTCCTCTATCATCCTGGGAGCAGTTCCGTGGATGGCTTCAAACATGGCGTACCTGTCTCCTATATTGGCTGAACCCGCAGTTCCGACACCTCCCTGTATCTCAGCTGCTTCGTCAGTGATTATATCGCCGTAGAGGTTCGGCAAAACGAATACCTGAAAGCCTGACCTGATATTCTCGTTAACCAGATTGGCCGACATTATATCCACATACCAGTCTTCAGCTTTTATGCCGGGATAATCTCCTGCGACCTTTCTGCAAATCTCAGAAAACTTGCCGTCTGTCTTCTTCATTATATTGGCTTTGGTAACTATGGCAACCCTGTCCTTTGCATTGTTTTTTGCAAATTCAAATGCTGTCCTGGCTATCCTCTCAGTTCCCGCATCTGTGGTTACCTTGAAATCCATGGATAGGCTTCCGGGTATCTCTATTCCTCTGGATCCCAATACATATTCACCTTCCGTATTCTCCCTGAAGAAAGTCCAGTCGATCCCGAGTTCCGGAACGTAAACAGGTCGTACGTTGGCATAGAGATCCAGTTCTCTTCTGAGCGTGACATTTGCGCTTTCAAGAGTACCTCCCTTAGGCGTTTCAGTAGGTCCTTTAAGAAGTACGTCGCACTTTTTTATCTCATCCAGCACGCATGACGGCACGGATTCCCCCAGAGCTTTCCGGTTCTCTATAGTAAGTCCGCTGATCCTTTTAAGGACTGCTTTGCCTGCCTTTATCTCATCAGCCAGCAGATTTTCCAGGACGCTCTCAGCTTCCTTCATTATGATCGGTCCAATGCCGTCTCCATCTATCAGACCGATGGTGACAGTTTTCCCTTCAGGTCTTTTTTCAGTTCCGGCCGCCATGCGGTCTGCTCTTTCAAGCTGTTCTCTTAGCAATATCTCAAACTGTTCTCTGGCTGTTTTTATATATTCTTCTCTGTTCATAGATTCCCCTGTCCTACGTATTTAAGAAGGCCTCCTGCCTTTATTATTTTCTTTTGCCTTTCGGTAAAGTTTCCCTTAAGATGGATCTCCGTATTTCTGTCAGTGTCTTCAAGTATGAAATCACCGCTTTCCAAAGATGAAAGCACGTTCTTTAAAGAGATGCAGTCTCCCTGATCCAGCCTGTCATAATCGGAAGGATCGCTGAATGTAAGGGGTATGATCCCTGCGTTTATAAGGTTAGCTGCATGTATCCTGGCGAAGCTTTTTGCTATAACGGCTTTTACGCCAAGATACAGGGGTACCAGAGCTGCATGCTCTCTGGATGAACCCTGCCCGTAGTTTTCTCCTCCTATTATGACGGACTTGCCGGCTTTCTTCGCTCTCTCCGGGAAATCCGGATCGCACACCTCAAAACAATACTGAGAAAGATACGGTATATTGGATCTGTAAGGCAGGATCTTGGACCCTGCGGGCATGATATGGTCTGTAGTGATATTATCACCGACTTTAAGAGTGAGCTCCGCCTCTAAAGCGTCCTCTATAGGTTCAGTTTCAGGAAAGCTCCTGATATTGGGGCCCTTGAGGATCTCAGCTTCTCTCGCATCCTCAGGGTCCAGCGGTCCTATCACAGAACTGTCGTCAATCCTGAAACTGTCAGGGACCGTTACACAAGGTGCTTCACCCAGTGAAGTCGGATCAGTTATATAGCCGTTTACGGCTGAAGCCGCTGCCGTCTCAGGTGAAACGAGATAAACGCCGGCATCCTTGGTTCCGGATCTCCCTTCAAAATTTCTGTTGAATGTCCGAAGTGAGATCCCCCCTGAATTGGGAGAGAATCCCATACCTATGCAGGGACCGCAGGCGCATTCCAGCACTCGTGCGCCGGATGCCAGGATATCCGTCAAAGCACCGCAGTCAGCCAGCATGGTAAGTACCTGCTTAGACCCCGGAGATATTGAAAGGCTCACGTCCGGATGCACCGTCTTTCCTTTTAATATTGCTGCTACTTTCAGCATGTCATAGAGAGATGAATTCGTGCATGATCCTATGCAGACCTGATCCACCTTTTTACCTTCCAGGCTTCTGACAGTTGTAACATTATCAGGACTGTGAGGACAGGCTATCATAGGTTCAAGCTTATCAAGATCGATTTCTACAACTTTATCATATACAGCGTCTCTGTCTGAGGACAGTCCTCTGAAGGAGCCTCCTCTTCCTTGTGCTTCGAGGAACTTTTTCGTTACCTCATCTGACGGGAATATTGACGTGGTAGCTCCGAGTTCGGCTCCCATGTTGGTGATAGTGGCACGCTCGGGAACAGACAATTCTTTTATGCCTTCCCCTCCCCATTCTATTATGTATCCTACGCCGCCTTTTACGCTCAGGATCCTGAGGATCTCAAGGCTTATATCCTTTGCGGTCACGTAGGGCCTCAGTTTGCCTTTCAGAACGACTTTCATCATCTTCGGCATTGTGATATAGTAGGCCCCTCCGCCCATGGCACAGGCCACGTCAAGCCCTCCTGCGCCCATGGCCAGCATGCCGAGTCCTCCGCAGGTCGGAGTATGGGAATCGGATCCTATCAGTGTCTTCCCGGGGATGCCGAAGCGCTCCAGATGGACCTGATGGCAGATGCCGTTGCCGGGTCTTGAAAATTTAAGGCCGTACTTTCCTGCCATTGACTGAATGAACCTATGGTCATCAGCGTTCATGAATCCCGACTGCAGTGTATTATGATCCACATATGCCACCGACAGTTCGGTTCTTACCCTGTCGACACCCATGGTCTCAAATTCGAGATATGCCATCGTTCCCGTGGCATCCTGGGTAAGCGTCTGGTCTATCCTCAAGGCTATTTCGTTCCCAGCTGTCATTTCACCTGATACCAGGTGATCTTTTATGATCTTCTGCGCTAATGTATACCCCATAAGTCCGTCCTTTCATTTGCTTTGTTTATGGAGGAGCTTCCTCTTCTTTCGTTGATATCGGTTATCTCCAGTATCTTCTTTTCTATCTCACCGGATGACAGTACCGTCGTACGACCGTCAGCATACATCTCATCCACCCATTCCTTCAGTTCTTTAACAAGGGACGAGTCCTTCGTGTACCTGTCATCATTTTCAAGTCTGTAATGCTCATTTATCCAGTATGCTATTCCCGCAGCTCCTGAAGTCTTGCTTATGCTCACTCCGGGGGCGCGGTTCAGGATCTTCTGAGTATCGAATATGTTGTATATCTCTTCATCCTTCATCAGTCCGTCAGCATGGATACCTGCCTTCGTCACGTTGAAGTTTTCACCTACGAACGGCGTCATGGGAGGTATCTCATATCCGATCTCTTTCCTGAAATATTCCGCTATATCCGTTATCGCGGTAGTATCCATCCCGTCCAGAGTGCCTCTGAGTGAAGCGTACTCGAATACCATGGCTTCAAGAGGCACGTTACCTGTTCTCTCACCTATACCGAGAAGCGAGCAGTTCACCGCGCTGCACCCGTACAGCCAGGCTGTTGCAGCATTTGTAACCGACTTATAGAAATCGTTATGTCCGTGCCATTCAAGAAGTTCCGAAGGTACTTCCGCATAGTGGTTAAGTCCGTAAATAATGCCGGGTACTGATCTGGGAAGAGCTGTGCCGGGAT
>CACZGZ010000029.1 GCA_902780845.1 uncultured Eubacteriales bacterium | reverse complement strand
GCTGAGGATATATTTCTTCGGCTTCATCTTCATGGCTTTCCAGTTCGCGGGGCAGACGACTTTCCAGGCTCTGGGAGACGCCAAGCACGCCATTTTCTTCTCGCTCTTAAGAAAGATCATCATAGTGGTCCCTCTTACGCTGATCCTTCCTGCGGTGGGCTTCGGCGTCAGGGGAGTTTTCCTGGCAGAGCCCATTTCCAATGTGATAGGAGGACTTGCCTGCTATACCACCATGAGGCTTACGGCGTACAGGAAACTCAAATGAAATGAGTCCAAACCTTGAATATTTTTTGCTGTAGTGTTAAGATGTTCCTTGGCGCCAGCCAAAACACTTAACGAAAGGAAGTAATTCGATGAGAATTGCAGTAACTTATGATAACGGTATGATCTTCCAGCACTTCGGTCACACGGAGCAGTTCAAGCTCTATGACTACGAAGGCGACGAGCTGATCAGTGAACAGATAGTAGATACGAACGGAAGCGGACACGGCGCTCTCGCCGGCTTCCTCAACATGGCTGATGTGGACGCTCTCATCTGCGGCGGCATCGGACCCGGAGCACAGAACGCTTTAAGGGAACAGGGCATCATGCTCTTCGCAGGAGTCCAGGGACTGGCCGACGAGGCTGCTCAGGCTCTCGCTGAAGGAGTGCTTGCATACGATCCCGACGCTCACTGCGACCATCACGGCCATCACGAGGGAAACTGCGGCCACGGTGAAGGATACGGCGGAAACTGCGGCGGAAGCCACAGGTGCTGATAGATTTATAGGAGGGAACCATGAAAAAGACTTTATGCTTATATTATTCTAGAACCGGTACCACTAAAGAAGCTATGACAAGACTTGCGGACGTTCTGGGCTGCAGTCTGAGGTCATACACGGACGGACGCAAAAGAACCGGAGCTCTCGGTTACCTGGGATGCTGTTTTGCGTCTATGAAGAAGTTCATCGATGTGAATATAGACGGTGAGCCGGACCTTGAAAAATATGACAGGGTGATCATCGGAATGCCCGTATGGGTGGAAGGCCCCTGCATCATGGGAAAGTCTCTTCTCATGAAATACGGAAAACAGTTCAATAAGGAAGTCTACTACGTCGTTACCCAGATGGGGACCTCTGACTATACCAAGAAGATCTACGCTCTCGACGAATACATCGGACGTCCTTCAAACGGACATATCAGCCTGAGGACAAAGGACAACGATTACCTGAAGGAGATCGAAGCCTTCGCTGAGACTCTTAAAGAAGAAGAATAAACCGATCGAAACAAAAACTCCGGATCAGCGTCCGGAGTTTTTAGTATTATCGTAAGATATCAGAAGTGATATCAGGGAGGCTATTAAAGCAGGTACGACCCAGCCGAATCCCATGTCTGAAAGCGGCAGGTGTTCTGTACCTAAGGGCACCCCGGTCAGACTGCTTATCGTGTCTGTTAAAGCCACCAGGGCTGCTATCCCGGAAGTACTGGTGTAAACGAAGCTGCTTTTTATGTGTTTTCTAAAAAGTCTGAGCACGGTAAGCACTATCAGCACCGGAAACATCACCTGAAGGATGGGAGCTGCGATGGAAATGATCACGCTTATACCGAAATTCGATACCACCCAGGAGAAGAGGGTGAAGACCGTGACGAACAGACCGTAGCTTACCTTTCCGTTTGTGAGTTCCGAAAAGAAGGACGATACTGAAGTGAGAAGTCCTACAGCCGTAGTCATGCAGGCGCAGGCTACTATCAGGGCCAGTATCAGAAGCCCGGGCTTACCGAGGATATCCAGGGTGAGTTTGGTCAGAAGCTCTGTCTGAGTAAGATTGCCCGGATAGACGTCCTTAGCTGTGGCTCCCAGCCAGGCAAGGCCGCCGTAGACTATGAAGAGGAGCAGTCCGCAGATGGTGCCTGAACTTATTATAACTCCGAACTGGGACTTCGCATCCTTATAGCCTCTGCTCGTGATCTCGAAGACTATAGCCATCGAGAAGACGGCTGAACCCATCATATCCATCGTCTGATAGCCGGATATCGTTCCGTTCCTGATCACTTCAGGAAGAGGAGCGGAGGATCCGACCGGTCCCACGGGATCGATGATCCCTCTGAAGACCAGAAACATCAGAGCTATGAACATCAGCGGCGAGAGGATCTTACCGATCAGGTCGATGACCTGTGCACGCCTTATGGCGAAGATGAAGCAGATCAGGAAGAACACGCCCGTTACGGCGATACTTCCGGATCCTTTTATAAGAGGGGCAACGCCCACCTCATAGGTAATGGCCCCCGTCCTTGGGATCGCTATGAACGGCCCGATGCAAAGACATGAAAGCGAAAGGAAGAGTTTGGAAGCCTTGCTTCCAAGGACTTCGGTGATGCCCTCCACACCGTCTCCGATGGCGGCTATGGTGAAAAGGGCCAAAAGACTCAGGCCTGCGTCCGCGGCAATGAAGCAAAGAAATCCGACCGTCCAGCTGCCGCCGCTGGTGAAGCCCAGGAACGGCGGGAAAATCAGATTGCCTGCTCCAAAAAACATGGCGAACAGCGCAAAACCAAGGGTCATTGAATCCGATCTCTTAGTACCCATATTGACACCTTCTTATTGATAATAATACCTTCCAATAAGATTATAACGCCAAAGATTTAACAAAGCAATTAAACAGAATATTCTTAAAATGGACAATAAAAAAACGGCTACCGTGAGCCGTTTTCATTTGCCTTTATTCGAGACCGTTGATCTTGAGGACTTTGTTCAAGATCGCTTCGTAGTCGGGCTGTATCTTTATGAAGTCCTTGTAGATGGGGTGTTTCAGGTGTTCCATGACTATCAGGTCTTCTTCGCCTCCCGGGACGGAGCCTGCGAAGATGAAGCCGTGCTCCCTGAAATAGCGATACAGTTCGGGACATCCGGGATCGTTCGTTGATATCAGCATCATGAGAGCCTGGATATCCGTGTCATCATCTTCGTGGTAGGGGAGCCTTTCGATAACTTCAGGGAAGTCCGGACCTATACCCAGGATCCTGGTCTCCAGAAGTTTCGATGGAACCTCGTGGTTGAAATCTATACCTGTATTATCAGCTTTAGATCCAGTGGATTCCTTGAATTCGTATCTGATACCCACTTTATCCATGACGTCTCTAAGGAAATCTTTTATCTCCCCCGGAGCGTAGATCTCGTGAGGAGTCTCTTTATCGTAGATATATACGCTGAAGCCGCAGTCCATGGGGTGCATGCCGTCGCCGGATGCTCCGAGAGATTCGGGACCGCCTGCGTGGAAGTACATGCCTGTAGGTATGAAACCGTGGCGGGACAGGAGTATCTGCGATGCAGGATTTGGCATGATGGGGGTGGAGAATAAGCCCCTTATTCCTTTCTTCCTTCCTTCTTCGATACGGAAGTCATCAAGCATATCCCCGAGTCCGTTTCCCCTTGCGACAGGGTGGACGATGAGACCTCCCATCTCCATTAAGCCGGGGAACCAGGGGTGGGCGTCGTTGGCACCGAAGCCCGCTATCTGGCCATGCTTATTCTCTGCTACAGCTGCAGTGAATCTGCCGTTTCTTATAACATCTTTAAAATAGTCCAGATCATAGAGAGCCTGGTGCAGATAGTCATACTTATAGTGGGAATAAATGCAGTTCAGCGCTTTGATGATGTCTTCGTCGTTATCTTTAACAAGACGGCAGGTGAAATCCCTGTCCAGAAGCTCAGTTATGTCGTTTTTCAGTTCAGGTCTGTTCATTTAGTCGGTCTCCTGAGGGGAAAATCTGCGAAAATCGGTATGGTTTACAATATAAATAATATAGTTAATTAAAAACCCATTCGTTCTGATGGGTTCTTTAGGGGTATTTTACATCAAAATACGGTATTTTGCAAGATATTTAATTTTGCGATTTAACACGATAAAGACTAAACCTATGGACATTGACTGGCTCCGAATGTATAATTACATTGATATATTATGCAAAAGATCATATATCGGGATATATAACCATGAAAAGACTGTTTATGATCCTCCTTATCGCAGTTCTTTGCATAGGGGGAGCGTTTAAAATTTCATACTCAGATCAGCTTATCGCTTATGCCGATTCCGATCAGCAGGATACGCTGTTTATCCTTTCGGGGAGCGATAACGGCATCAGGGAAATACCTTTGTCGTCACTCAGATTTGACTGCAAGGACATGAACAAGGAGATAGAGTGGTACTTCACTCCCATAGAAGAAAAGATGCTCTCAGTCATGTCCCTTGATCAGAAGATAGGGCAGCTCTTCATAGTGAGACCCGAATCTCTTTCCGGAGGGTCCGGCAAGCTTACTTCGATGACGGACGCTTTGAGAAAGGGACTCAGCGAAAGAATGCCTGCGGGAATAATCATGTTCGGTGAAAACATCACCGATCCTTCGCAGATAAAGGCTTTCAATGAAGATCTTCACATGTCCGCATATCTCTACAGCACGCTGCCTCTGATGATCGCGGTCGACGAGGAGGGCGGACTTGTTGCGAGAATTGCAAATAACCCGAACTTCAGCGTGCCCGAATACGACAGCATGCTGTCTGTAGGAAATACAGGAGACCCGGTCAACGCTTTCAAGGCCGGTCTTGCCATAGGGACATATCTCAAGGATTACGGCTTTGATATCGATCTCGCGCCTGTAGCGGACTGCTTCACGAACCCCGCCAACAGGGTGATCGGCGACAGGTCTTTCGGCTCGGACCCGGCTCTCGTATCAGAGATGGTGGGCGAGTGCATAGACGGTCTCCATTCAAGGGGAATAAGGGTGTCATTAAAGCACTACCCCGGCCACGGAGATACTGCGAACGATTCTCACACGGGTGCTGTCGTGACCGGAAGGACCTGGGATGAACTTAAGGCGAGGGAACTGGTACCCTTCATGGATAACCTCACGAAGGCGGACATGATAATGACCGCGCATATAGTGTCGGCGGGAGTGACCGGAGACGAGCTTCCTGCGACGCTTTCACCTGTCATGATAAATGAAAAGCTGAGGGGTGAACTGGGATACGACGGCGTGGTCATAACGGACTCCATGGAGATGGGGGCCATATCGAAGGAGTTCTCTCAGGAGGAAGCGGCTGTGAGAGCTATTGAAGCGGGCTGCGATATCATACTTTGCCCCGGAGACTATAACAAAGAATACGACGCGATCAGGGATGCCGTGAACTCCGGACGGCTGACAGAAGAGAGGGTAGATGAGAGCCTTTTGAGAATCATAAGGATGAAGCTGGGTATCAGGGAAGAATGAGGATAGAAGTTACCAGAAAACGGATAAAAAACATGTATCTGAGAGTCGGGGAAGACGGGACCGTGAAGGTGTCGGCTCCTCTGATGGCCTCTGACAGAGAGATAAGGGCTTTAGTGGAGTCCAGAGCGGACTGGATAGAAAAAGCCATTAAAAGAGCAAAAAACAGGGCAGAAAACCTGCCTGAATACCTGGACGATCCCAGGCTTAAAAAGGCTGCTCAGAAGGAGCTCAGGAAAAGGCTCGAAGAAAGGGTCCCTCTGATGGAACAAAGGACAGGCCTCAGATGCAGCGGATGGAATATCAGGGATGTTAAATCCTACTGGGGAAAGTGCGACACGAGGACGAACAGGATAACCTTCAACCTGAGACTGGTGAACAGGACGGATGAGGAACTGGACTATGTGATCGTCCACGAACTCTGTCACACGGTGTACGGAGACCACAGCGGGAATTTCTGGTCACTGGTGAAGAGATTCATGCCGGATTACGAAAGAATAAGAAAGGGAATGAAATAGAGGATAATATATGGGAAAAACTGTTATTTTAGGCTGTTCCTCCCTGAAGGACTTCATAGACAACGCACAGAAAAAGGCGGGGACCGACTATCAGGTGATATACCTTAACAGGCTCTATCACAGGGATCCTGCGGAGATGAGGGAGCACGTGATCGAAGCTCTTGAAAAGCTGGATCCGGAGGTGGATACCGTCCTCGTTTCCATGGGCTTCTGCGGAGGCTCCTGGGACAAGGTGAAGGTGCCGGTCAGGCTGGTGATACCGAGGATAGACGACTGCGTGTCGCTCCTTCTTCAGCTTACCGATGAGCCGGTGAGCGACCTTAAGGATCCCAGGCATCTGTATATCAAGGACAGAGATCCGAAAAACATGTGCTTCAGGGATATCTTCGACAAGATGACCGTGGATCTGGATGAGGAGACCAGGGACAGGTATCACAGGGACTGGATGAGCTACTACGATGCCATGGATATCATCGACACCGGGATCTACGACGTGCATGACCCGAAATACGCTGATCCTGTCAGGGCTGACGCCGACTGGCTGGAGGCAGAGATGAACTATGTTCCCGGAGGTACTTATCTTCTGGAGAAACTCTTCACGGGAAACTGGGACGGGCAGTTCATGATATACGAACCCGGAGAAGTGACGGAGAACATACTGATGCCATGCTGAGTTCATCTCTTAAGGAGCTGGAGCGCGACGGGCTGATAAACCGGAAGCAGTACGAGGAGATACCTCCCAGGGTGGAGTATTCTCTCACGGAACACGGCAGGGAACTCTGGCCAATACTTCACAGGCTTGCCCACTGGGCGAGGAACGAGGAGTTCGACGGGGACCACGAATTGAACGCATAAACAGAAAAGGTAAATATACGCATGGAGAACACTGACTTTTTACAGAAACATATAGAGGAAACGGTCGAAGAGATCGTAAAGGATATAATCAAGGCTACCCTTAAGAACCCGAAGGAAGGCGCTTTCATGGCGAAGTTCCTTCTGGCAAGCAGGAAGGCTTCCAGGACACGCGAAAAGTATGAAAAGGAAGGACTTCATGTACCCGGCTTCCTCATCGCAAGCATCACATCAAGCTGCAACCTTCACTGCGCAGGCTGCTATTCAAGATGTAATGACGCGACAGTAGATGCTGAACCCGTACAGCAGCTTTCAAAGGCTGAATGGTCAAAGGTCTTCACAGAGGCTGATGAGCTTGGTATAAGCTTCATCATGCTCGCAGGAGGCGAGCCTCTCTTAAGACGCGACGTTATAGAATCTGCAAGCACGTATAAGAATATCATCTTCCCGGTTTTCACAAACGGGACTTACATAGACGAAAAGTACTTCGATCTCTTCGATAAGAACAGGAACCTGCTTCCTGTGCTCAGCATCGAAGGTGACAGGGAGATCACCGACGGCAGAAGAGGCGAGGGCATCTACGACTGCATCGAAGCAAACATGAACACCTTTAAGGATAACGGCATGATCTTCGGAGCGTCCATCACGGTGACCACTGAGAACTATAAGGAAGTAACTTCTCCTGAGTTCATCGAGGATCTGATGAGCAAGGGCTGCAAGCTTATAATTTACGTGGAATTCGTTCCCGTGACTGAAGAAGCCCAGTACCTGGCACCCGGAGATCCGGAGAGGGTATATGTGGCTCAGGCCATGGACGAGATGAGAAGAAGAACCAATGAGATCGTCCTTCTGTCCTTCCCCGGAGACGAGCTTTCAAACGGAGGCTGCATGGCGGCGGGAAGAGGCTTTTTCCACATCAATTCCCACGGAGGAGCAGAGCCCTGTCCGTTCTCACCGTTTTCCGACATAAACGTCAAGGACACCTCTCTCAGGGATGCCATAAGCTCCAGACTCTTCGGGCAGCTTAAGCTCCAGGGACTCCTGGGCGAATCACATCTCGGAGGCTGCGTGCTCTTCGAGAAGAAGGATCAGGTTGAAGCCATCCTTGCTGAAGGAAAAGAAGCAGTATGATAAGGTAATTATTTAAGCAGGGCGGGGTCATTTTCATTGACACCGCCCGCTGTTTATGATAAAATTCTTTAGTCCCGTGGGGGAGTAGCAAGCGCATATGGCGTTGCAAGTCAACATTCGCGATCTAAGATCTGGCTTGCATCAAATTGCGAGACTCATGTATAGGAAGCCTATACTTTGAGTCTTTTTTTATGCGGCTCACGGTTATGGCAATTATGACCATATTCACATACAGAAAGGAAAAGCATGAAGTACTATCTTGAAGAAAAAGAGCAGGTGCTGATGGAAGTGAACAGCTCTGAAGAGGGACTTACCTCGGAAGAAGCTGCGAAGCGCCTTGAGAAAAACGGCAAGAACAAACTTGAAGAAGCCAAGGGTAAATCCACCATCAGAAAGTTTTTTGAGCAGATGACGGACCCGATGATCATCATCCTTCTGGCTGCAGCTCTGGTATCCGGAGTTCTGGCAGTCGTGGAGGGAGAATCCTTTGCGGATGTTATCATCATCCTGGCAGTAGTTATCATCAACGCCATCCTGGGCGTCTATCAGGAGAACAAGGCTGAGAAGGCCATAGAGGCCCTGCAGCAGATGTCGGCGGCCACGTCCAAGGTGCTTAGGGACGGACACGTGCAGATAGTCCACTCCGAAGACCTGGTGGTCGGTGACGTGATAATGCTGGAAGCAGGTGATGCAGTCCCGGCCGACGCACGTATCATAGAGAACGCCAGCCTTAAGATCGAAGAGGCTGCTCTCACAGGTGAATCCGTTCCTGTCAATAAATACGTTGATATGATAATGCTTCAGGAGGAAGCCAAGGACATTCCTCTGGGAGACAGAAAGAACATGGTATACATGGGCTCCACCGTAGTTTACGGAAGAGGTTCCGCAGTTATCACAGCTACAGGTATGGATACCGAGATGGGTAAGATCGCAGAAGCGCTGACTATGGCTGAAGACGGACAGACACCGCTTCAGATCAAGATGGCTCAGCTTTCCAAGACACTTACCTGGCTGGTTCTCATCATATGTATCGTGGTATTCGCAGTACAGGTAATTAGAGCGGGAGGTTTCGACTTCGAGACCATCATAAACTCCTTCATGATAGCGGTATCTCTCGCGGTAGCTGCTATCCCGGAAGGACTTGCTGCGGTAGTTACCGTAGTTCTTTCAATAGGCGTTACCAACATGTCAAAGCGTAATGCCATCATCCGTAAGCTCACCGCTGTTGAGACTTTAGGCTGTGCCCAGATCATCTGCTCCGATAAGACCGGAACTCTCACTCAGAACAAGATGACCGTAGTGGACTACTTCGGAGACGACGAGCAGATGCTCACCCGTGCCATGGCTCTCTGTTCAGACGCTGAAAACGATGATGATATGAACGTTACAGGCGAGCCCACTGAGGCTGCCCTGGTCGCATGGCTCAACACCCACGGCATGAACAAGAACGATATCAAGAAGCAGTACCCCAGGGTGGGTGAGGCTCCCTTCGATTCAGGCCGTAAGATGATGTCCACCGTGCACTGGGTCGACTCCTTCTTCGGAGATGTGGTAAGAGCCAAGGACAGATCATACATACAGTTCACCAAGGGCGCTCCTGACGTCGTATTGAATAAGTGCACATACCGTCTGGCAGGAGACAAGATCCTTCCCATGACGGATGAATACAGGGAATATATAGTTCGCGAGAACAAAACAATGGCTGACCGTGCACTCCGTGTACTGGCCTGCGCTGCAAGGATGTGGGACGATATGCCCATATACTTCGACGCTGACTACCTGGAGCACGACCTGGTATTCGTAGGACTCACAGGCATGATAGATCCGGTGAGACCTGAAGTAAAGGACGCTATCGTTGAGTGTAAGCACGCAGGCATCCGTCCCATCATGATCACAGGAGACCACATCGATACGGCCTGCGCCATCGCCAAGGAGCTCGGCATCCTGAAGGAGGGGAACCTCGCCATCACAGGTTCACAGCTGAGTGAGATGGACGACGAGGAATACGAGTCCAAGTTCAGGGATATCTCGGTATATGCACGTGTACAGCCCGAACATAAGACCAGGATCGTAAACGCATGGCAGAAGGCTGGTTACGTCACAGCCATGACCGGAGACGGCGTAAACGACGCTCCTTCCATCAAGTCCGCTGACATCGGCGTCGGCATGGGTATCACAGGCACCGACGTTACCAAGAACGTAGCAGACATGGTACTGGCAGACGATAACTTTGCGACCATCGTAGGAGCTGTCGAAGAGGGCAGAAGGATCTACGACAATATCAGAAAGGCTATCCAGTTCCTGCTGGGATCCAACATGAGCGAGGTGCTGTCGATCTTCATCGCGACCCTCATGGGCTTCGTGATCCTTAAGCCTGTTCACCTTCTCTGGATAAACCTTGTAACAGACTGCTTCCCGGCACTTGCTCTGGGGACTGAGAAGGCCGAGCCCAACATCATGGAGCGTAAGCCCAGAGAAGCCAAGGCAGGCATCTTCGCAGGCGGCATGGGCTTCGACATCATGTACCAGGGACTTCTGGTAACCATACTGACCCTCGTTTCATACTTCATAGGTCACTACATGGAGACCGGAGTCTGGGAGATCACAAACTCAGCAGACGGAACCACCATGGCCTTCCTCACCATGTCCATGGCTGAGATCTTCCACTCACTCAACATGAGATCCCAGAGAGGAAGCATCTTCAAGCTGGGTTCCACCAACTGGCTTCTTATAGGAGCTGCCATCGGATCTCTGATACTCACGACTTCCGTGTGCGAGATACCTTTCCTCGCCAAAGCCTTCGAGTTCACCACCGTTGAACCAATCGAATACGGCATAGCCATCGGACTGGCATTCCTGATGATCCCCATCGTTGAGATCGTCAAGGCCATTCAGAGGGCTGCGAGCAAATAAAGCCAAATACAAAAAGAGCCATGAGATCGTCTCATGGCTCTTTTACTTTGCCGTTTATTCTATGTATGCCAGAGGGCAGACCGCTATGCACTTGCCGCAGGTGCCTGCGGTGTCTACCTTCAGCTCTTCCAGCATTTTCTCATGGTAGACCTCTTGAAGCTCCTGACAGTCGAACTTGCCTCCGTCGTACCATCTGGTAAGGGCATCAACAGGGCAAGCATCGAGACAGAGCCTGCATGAGCCTCCGTCGAGTCCGGTGCATACCGGCCCCTCATAGGGTCCCGAAGGTTCGAGATCGGCAGTTGTGAGAAGGGAACAGTATCTCACTGCAGATCCCCTGGAAGTGATTAGTATCCTGTTCATTCCGAACTTTCCCAGACCTGCTGCGCAGGCCATGGTCCTGTGAGACCACGATGAGACGGGGTCGGAGGGATCGTAGTCGTTCGTTGCTGTCACCGTTGCAGCCTCGTAACCCTTTGATCTCAGATAGTCTGCCACAGCTTTGGAAATTAGCTCAAAATTCTTATTTATGATGACGTAAGCCTCGCTCCAGGTAAGTCCGGAGAACTCAGCATTACCGGGATCCATCGCTACTTCTCTGGTAAACGGGACGGTATATGCGATTATTGTTCTGGCTCCGGGAAGCTGATCGTCAGGCGAATCATGCCAGGGACCTACTATATCTTTAACGTTTACTATGGAGGGGTCATCGACGGAGACGAAACCAACCATAGGCTCTCTGTAAAGGTCCGGACGGCCGATATCACGGACTTTTTCTTTTATCATTTCTTCTATTTCTTTTCTTATTGCAGCCGTATCCATGTCGTTATCCTCTTAACTCTTTGAAATGATTTGTCCTGTTAAGTCGAATTATACTCAAAAATTCCTCAGCTTCCTTAATTATAGCTAATTTCTATAACAATGTTTTTATGATAAAAATAATCAATTTTACTATAAAAAATAGCAGTGATAGAGTTTTTGTATAGTAAAGGATTAAAGGAGGTTCTTTGTTTTGAGAATATTTACAGAAGCTGCACAAATGCATTTCTTTTCTTTACCGGGACTTATCGCGGTAATACTCATCATAATCCCGAATCTTCTCTTCATGAGAAAGGCTCAGGAGACCAAGCCGGATGATCTTGAGACCGCAAGCCTCAAGGTATCCAGAATGGAGTTCTGGAGCAGGTTCATGCTGAACTTCGTGCTCCCTCTCATGGGATACGAGACAATGGGGAAGTACTGGATGTACGCGGCCATAGTCATACTGGTGATCTATTACATCTGCTGGATAAGGTTCGCCATGGGAGGCTGCTTCTATCCGGACATCTATCTTAAGTCATTCCTGGGAATACCTATTCCCATCGACATTTTCAACTGTCTTTACTTCACCGTCGTATCCATCTGGCTCTGCAATTTCCTCGGGCTGGTGCTTTCGATAGACTACTCCGTCTGCAGACTCATAAGTGCCACTAAGGCTTATCATGATCTGAAGACCAGAGAATATATATAAGGAGGTTATATTATGGCGAACAATGCTAAGATCGGACTTCTGAGATGGGAGAAGGGTCACGTACCCCAGGGACTCATGCAGCTGGAAGCCCTGAAGGGCAATTCCACGAATCCCGAGTCATATCCCTTTGAAGTTGATATGAGACATGTGGAGGGGGCCTGTACCGAGACGATCATAACCCATCCGTCACAGGAAGTCTGCGACAGATTCATTGAGATAGGAAAAGAGATGCAGGCTGAAGGCGTCAGGGCCATAACAGGATCCTGCGGCTTCAATGCCATCTTCCAGAAACAGGTGTCGGAGGCTCTTGACATACCTGTATTTCTTTCTTCACTCCTTCAGGTGCCTTTCGCGCTTCAGATAATAGCGCCTTCGAAGAAGGTGGCCGTAATGACAGCGTACGGTTCAAGACTTACGGCAGAGCATTTCAGCTACTGCGGTGTGGACGACATGTCCAGAATAATAGTACTGGGACTTGAGAACTGCAGCGAATGGAATTCCATCTTTGAAAAGGAAGATGAACCGGTGGACATGGATCTCGTGGAGAAGGAGATCATGGGAACTGCGCTTGACGCTGTAAAAGAGCATCCCGAGATCGGTGCTTTCGTCCTCGAATGTACGGATCTTCCTCCTTTCGGACCTGCCATAAGGGACGCCACAGGGCTTCCGGTATTCAGCTTCAACACCATGGCAGGATACATGGCTCTCATGCTCGGGGAAATCAATCTTTATTGAAATATATAATAATAAATATTTTGGTATAGACTATATCAATAGTAGTTATTCAGGAGGTTACTATGAAAATCGGATTGCCTAAAGAAATCAAAGAACAGGAATACCGTGTCGCGATCATTCCTTCAAACGTTGCTAAACTGGTCGATGCGGGACACGAAGTATTTGTAGAAAAAGGCGCCGGCGCTGCGGCTGGATTTTCTGACGAGGAATACATCGCAGCAGGAGCTGAGATCGTTGAGTCAGAGAAGGCTTGCTTCGAAAAGGCTGAAATGATCACCAAGGTAAAGGAGATACTTCCTCAGGAGTTCGGACTCTTAAGGGAGGATCAGATCCTTTTCACGTATATACACTCCGCCAACAGAAGACCTCAGACAGATGAACTCATGAAGTCCAAGTGCATAGGAATAGCCATGGAGGATATGATGGACGAGAGGGGACATTTCATCCTTCTTGAACCGATGTCGAGAATTGCAGGAGAGATCGGATTCCTCACAGGACTGTTCTATTCACAGACTACTCAGGGAGGCGCAGGCAAGTCTGTCTGCGGATCCATCGGCGTCAAACCCATGAAGGTCGTGATCTTCGGAGCGGGAAACGTGGGAGTGGCTGCTGCTAAGCTCGCTCTTGGCCTGAACGCTGACGTAGTTCTCATGGACGTAGATCTCCTGAAGCTCGAGGACGTTCTCGCAAACAAGCTTCCGAACGTAAGGACATGCTATTCCAATAAAGCCAATATAACCAAGGAAATAAAAGATGCGGATATCGTACTTAACTGCGTCAAGTGGTTCCCCGGTCTCACCCTTATATCCAGGGATATGCTGGACGTGATGCAGCCTAATTCGATGATAGTCGATATAGACGCTGAACCCGGCGGAGCTATCGAATCCTCACAGTATACCACTCACGGAGATCCGGTATTCGTTGAAAAAGGAATACGTCACATCGGTATCCCGAATCTTCCTTCATCCGTTGCAAATACCGCGTCTGCAGCGCTTTCAAACGCATCAATCAGGTACATCAAGGAACTTGCGGACAAGGGATGGAAGAAAGCTTGTCAGGAAGATAAGACCATAGAGTACGGTCTGGATTTCGTCAAAGGATATCTTACCTTCAAGGATACTTCTGAATCCTTCGGCATTCCTCTCACCGACAAAGAATGGTGCTATGAGAACTGCTGATAAGAACATCGGTACGTATAAGATTTGGGACCGCCCGATACGGGAGGTCCCTTTTTCGACGGTTTTTTGTCGGCTAAAGACTATGTTAATGGAATAACGCCAGAGAATTGCTTTTTTCAATTGGATATTTTGGGTTTCCGATAATAAAATTCAAATAGTAAGATGTTTGTGTATTTGAATAATGAATGGAGGCTGAAATGTCCGATTATGTAAAGATGTGGGAAGATCTGGGTATGGATCTTGAGACCCATGATGCGTTATGTCAGGTACTGCCTACGGCATTCGGAGACGTTTATCTCTCACAGGAGAACCGTCCTGAAGGCATGGGATTCTGGGACTTCGTAGTATCCGAGATCCACGGTATCAGACCATCTGAACTTATAGAAGCACAGAAGAACGGCCAGAAGGTATTCGGAACTTTCTGCGTATACGTTCCCGATGAAGTAGTTATCGCAGCAAACGGTATAGTAACAGGACTCTGCGGCGGATCCCAGTTCTGGGTGCCCGGAGGAGAAAAAGTCCTTCCCAAGAACACATGCCCCCTCATCAAGGCATCTGTAGGAGCAAGACTTGACAGGACATGTCCTTTCTTCAGGATCGCAGATATCTACGTAGGTGAGAACACATGCGACGGCAAGAAGAAGGCTTATGAGATCCTCGCTGAAGATGTTCCCATGCACGTAATGGACGTTCCTCAGATGAAGAGACCTGAGGATATCGAGAGATGGGCTCATGAGATCGAGATCTTCGCAGGAGTAGTTGAAGAGCAGACCGGAAACAAGGTAACTGTAGAGAAACTCAACGAAGCCATCAAGATCATCAACAATAAGAGAAAAGCTCTTAAGAGAGTATATGACGCGAGAAAGGCTGACAAGCTTCCTATCTCCGGAAAAGACGCTCTCCTCATGATGCAGATCGCATTCTTCGATGACCCTGTAAGATGCGCAGAGATGTGCAATAAGCTCGCTGATGAGCTTGAGCAGAGGATCGCTGACGGCGTATCCGTATTCCCCGAAGGAACCAAGAGGATACTCCTGACAGGAACACCTCTCGCGATTCCCAACTGGAAACTGCATCACATCATCGAGACCAGCGGAGCTGCTGTCGTATGTGAAGAGATGTGCACCGGAACCAGATACTTCGAGAATCTGGTAGACGAAGAGCAGACCACTCTTGAAGGTCAGTACAAGGCTCTTGCAGAGAGATACATGAAGAACAACTGCGCATGCTTCACACCTAACGAAGGAAGGATCGATGATATCATCAGACTCGCAAAGGAATACAAGGTAGACGGAGTTATCGACGTCAACCTGAAGTTCTGCAGCATCTATGATACAGAAGGCTTCTTCGTAGAGAGAGCACTTAAGGAAGCAGGCATTCCCGTTCTCGGTATCGAGACTGATTACACTGACTCTGATGCAGAGCAGCTGAAGACCAGAGTTGAAGCGTTCATCGAGATGCTCGGCTGATGCTTTATGACTGAGAATAAAAGAAATAAACCTGAACTTAATTACTACATTCTGTTTGAAAATTACACCCACGGCCTGGCGCTTGAGAAACTTCTCAAAGGCGAGGGTATACCGGCAAGGATAGCGCCCACGCCGAGGTCCATCCAGGGGGAACTCTCCTGCGGCATGTCTCTTCTGATCAAGGAGGAGAACATAGACGCCGTAAGAGAGTGCCTCGAAAGGCACAAGCCTAAATACCACAGTATCGTAGAGATGGAGTGCCAGATCAATCCAAACAGAAACGTATTTTGCTGAAACAAAACCCCGAGGGGATATTCCCCTTGGGGACTTTGCCGTTAAATAAAAGGAATAAAAATGTACTATATCGGAATAGACATAGGCTCCACCGGCGCCAAGACAGCTGTGCTGGATGAAGCGGGAAGGATAATCGATACCTTTGCTCAGCCTACGGGATGGAGCAGCGTGGATACTGCGGAAGCCATAAGGAAAACGCTGGTAGAGAAAGGTTTTTCTCCGGAAGAGGGAAAGGTCGTGTCCACAGGATACGGCAGGGTAGCGGTGCCTTTTTCGGACAAGACAGTGACCGAGATCACCTGTCATGCCAAAGGAGCCACCAGAATATTTGATGACAGCGACATCTGCGTTATAGATATCGGAGGTCAGGATACCAAGATAATCCTGGTGGAGGACGGCTTCGTAAAGGACTTCGTCATGAACGATAAATGTTCGGCAGGGACCGGTAGATTCCTGGAGGTAATGGCGAATACCCTGGCGATGAGGCCGGATGAACTCTGCACCCTCGCCAAATCGGGCGGAAACACTTCCATCAGCTCACTTTGCACGGTGTTTGCCGAATCTGAGGTCATTTCGCTGATAGGCAGAGGAGAGAAAAAGGAAAACATCGCCTTCGGAGTGGTGGATTCAATAGTGAAGAAAGTGGCCATACAGGCAAAAAGAATATACAGGCCGGGCGTGAGAGCAGTCCTTACGGGAGGGCTCTGCGAATGCGACTATATATGTGAAGCGCTTTCAAAAGAATTAAAGACTGAGGTAACAACGCTGCCTGAAGCCAGGTTCGCCGGTGCGATCGGCGCTGCGCTTCTCGCAATGTGAATATATGAAGGAGGACAAGACAATGGAAAAGATCATCGTTGACGCAATGGGAGATCAGTGCCCCATCCCTGTAATAAAGACAAGAAACGCAGTTTCCGAACTGAAGGAAGCCGCGTTGGTGGAAGTTGAAGTGGATAATGAGACAGCCGTTCAGAACGTCTCCAGATTCGCTGCATCCAAGGGCTTCAGCCCTAAGGCAGAGATACTGGGAGATAAGAGATTCAGGATCACCTTCGAGGCTTCACCGGTCTCAGCTGACCCTGAAGAAGAGATAAGCTGCCAGCCTGACAGAAGAGGGGATACGATAGTAGTCGTATCATCTGCCACCATGGGAACAGGTAACGATGAACTGGGAAAGACCCTTATGAAGGGCTTCATTACCGCATGGCAGCGCATTGTGTCCATCATGCACATATGAATGATTGTTCCCGGAATAAGGAAGACCACGAGGCTTCCCGCGATACCCGCGATGCCGAGGATCAGGGACAGCGTCCGGTTTTTTATAAATGCGGCGGCAAGGAACAGGACGAAGAGAATCACCGCCGTGATGACGGCTCCGTATTGCGCATCTGCGTCGTTACGCAAAGAGGCCGCAAACCGGAAAACGCGACCGCCCTGTTATGGATGCATGGCGGCGGATATGCGCTGGGACTTCCTGAACAATGCGTCATGTTCGCGGACCGGCTGGTGCCTGATACCAATACCGTGATGATCCTGCCGGATTACCGCAAAAGCTATGAGGCGCCTTATCCGGCGGCTCTGGATGACTGCTATCTGACTCTGTTATGGACAGTGCTCAACGCGAAACGGCTCGGCATCCGCACGGATCAGATCTTTGCGGGCGGAGAAAGCGCAGGCGGCGGTCTTGCGGCGGCATTATGCATGTA
>CACZGZ010000028.1 GCA_902780845.1 uncultured Eubacteriales bacterium | reverse complement strand
GGGAGTGGAATTCACCTTCGTGGATCCCCTCTGTTCAGACGAGGAACTTGAAGCAGCTTTCAGACCGAACACAAAGGCGGTATTCGGTGAGACAATAGCAAACCCCGCTCTCACGGTATTCGACATCGAGCGCTTCGCCAAGGCTGCTCATTCACATGGGGTTCCCCTCATCGTGGACAATACCTTTGCGACACCCATAAACTGCAGGCCTTTCGAATGGGGTGCAGACATCGTCACCCACTCCACCACCAAATACATGCAGGGAACCGCTTCCATTATCGGCGGCTGCGTAGTCGACTCCGGCAAATTCAACTGGGACGAGCACAAGGATAAGTTCCCCGGCCTTACCACTCCGGACGAAAGCTATCACGGAGTTATCTACACCGAGAAGTTCGGACTCGGCGGAGCCTTCATAACCAAGATAATGGCTCAGCTAATGCGTGACTTCGGTTCCACCCCTTCTCCTCATGATTCATATCTTCTGGAGCTCGGACTTGAGAGCCTTCACGTAAGAGTACAGCGTCATACGGAGAACGCTCTTAAGATCGCACAGTTCCTTCAGGATCATCCGAAGGTATCCTGGATAAACTATCCCGACCTTCCCGGAAATCCCTACCATGACATAGTTAAGAAGTACCTGCCCAACGGCACCTGCGGAGTTCTTTGCTTCGGAGTAAAAGGCGGACGCAAAAAAGCCGAAGAGTTCATGAGCTACCTGAAGCTTGCGACCATCGAGACTCACGTTGCCGATTCTCACACCTGCTGTCTCCACCCCGCATCATCGACCCACCGTCAGATGACAGATGAACAGCTTCAGGCTGCAGGGGTTCCCGCAGACATGATAAGGCTTTCCGTCGGCCTCGAAGATGCCGGTGATCTCATCGACGATATCAGCCAGGCCCTTGACAGAATTTAAAGACATAAGTAAAGATATTTACATTTTTTATAATAATTAACGAGGAAAAGTAAAGATATGCCCATAGTTATACCAAATAATTTACCTGCAACCGAGGTTCTTAAAAGTGAAAACATCTTCGTGATGGACGAATCAAGAGCTACTACACAGCAGATCCGTCCCCTTCACATCCTTTTGCTCAACCTCATGCCTAAAAAGATCGAAACGGAGACACAGATAGCACGCCTCATAGGAAACACTCCCATACAGGTGCAGCTCGATCTTCTCATACCCACATCGCACCATCCCAAGAATACCCCGATGGAACATCTCATAGCCTTCTATAAGACCTTCGAGGAAATAAAGGACAACAAGTACGACGGTATGATCATTACAGGTGCCCCCGTGGAGCTTCTGGATTTCGAACAAGTAGAATACTGGGATGAACTCTGCGAGATGATGGAATGGTCAAAGACACACGTGACCTCAACCATGCATATCTGCTGGGGCGCGCAGGCCGGTCTCTACTATCACTTCGGCATACCCAAGGTGGAACTTCCGAGAAAGCTCTTCGGAGTTTTCCATCACAGACTTGAAGCCAGGTTCTCACCTCTCTTCAGAGGCTTTGACGACGTGTTCTCAGTTCCCCATTCCAGATATACCACCGTCCTTCGCGAGGATATCGAAAAGGTTCCCGAACTGGAGATCCTGGTCAGTTCCAAAGACGCGGGAGTTTACGCCTGTGCCACAAGGGAGATGGACCAGGTCTTCCTGATGGGCCACGCTGAATATGATGAAGGAACTTTGGACGCTGAATACCACAGAGATCTGGACAAAGGGCTTGATATCAACGTACCTAAAAACTACTATGAGGACGACGATCCCAATAACAGCACCTATGTCACCTGGAGATCCTGTGCAACCCTTCTCTTCGCAAACTGGATAAACCACGTTTACCAGGATACACCTTTCGATATCAGCGAAGTCAAAAAAGAAGACAGACCCAGATTCACCTACTGAAGACAATAAAAAACTGCCGCTTAAAACGGCAGTTATTTTTTTATCTGACGACCTTGGGGACTATCCCTTCCGGAAGCGGACAGTCATAGTAAGGGGCATTCACCGAATGCTCCTCTTTTATTTTCTCCGTTATACCGGGGTCATCCACGACCTTGGCTGCAGTAAGCGCCATCACCTTGGCTGCATATATCATGCCTTCGTGAGCTATTGCGCTCTTTCCCTGTGATACCGCCTGCCAGCTGTGGAGCTGTGTCCCGAAGGTCTCGGTGCACGCCTTGCACTGGACTGTGGGAACCACATATGATACGTCGCCCACGTCGGTCGATGCCATCTCACGGCTCACGTTTTCAGAATACGGAAGCGGCATATCCTGAATATGAAGTTCCGCCCTTCTGCTTCCCTCTTCATTACCGAGATAGGCCTTAAGATTTACCGCGGAATTCCTCTTATCCGTCTCGGGTATGGTTTCCGTCATCTTATCCGCAAAATCATTTGCTTCCTTACTGAAACCCACAGGTCCGAGCTCTTCCATGGCTTCACCCATGATCCTGGCTAAGGTCAGGTTGGGCACGTAGTCCGACATGGCGCTGGTCACTTCCCACTCGACTTCCGTCTCAGTCATATGAGCTGCTCCTTCAGCGACCCTGACTATCCTCGGCATGAGCTCCCTTGCCATATCGTTATTGAGAGCCCTGTAGTCATAATAGAGCGAAGCGCTGTTCTGCACTACGTTGGGAGCCTGTCCGCCCACATCGAGATATGCATACTGGATCCTGCAGCCGTCAGGGATGTGCTCCCTTAAGAACTGGATCCCCACGTTAAAGAGTTCCGCAGCGTCCAGAGCGCTCCTTCCGAGATGCGGCGCAGCGGATGCATGCGAAGACTTCCCTTTGAATCTGAACACCATCATGGCGTCTGTAAGGCAGGTCTCAGTGACCACCCTGCTGTTGTCCGCAGGATGCCAGGTAATAGCTATATCCAGTTCATCGAAAACTCCGTCTCTTGACATTGGAGTCTTGCAGCTTGCTGTCTCCTCAGCGGGACAGCCGAAGTACACCACCGTACCTGTCCTGCCGTTTTCCCCGATGTAATCCTTAAGAGCGACTGCAGCTGAAAGAGCACCGGCTCCCAGAAGATTGTGTCCGCAGCCATGTCCGGGGCAGCCCTCTTTCTCCGGTATCTGTTCGATCGACATCGATCTCTGGCTCATTCCCGCCAGAGCATCATACTCGCCTAAGAAGCCGATAACCGGATGGCCGGAACCCCAGGTGCCCTTAAAGGCAGTTCCTATACCTGCGAGCCCCGTCTCAGTTTCAAAGCCCTCTTTTTTCAGTACTTCCAGGATCGCTTCTGAAGAATAGATCTCTTCAAGACCTGTTTCAGGATGATCCCAGATGCGGTCGCTGAGGTCTGTGAATATGTCTTTTTTTCTGTTTACCAGTTCAACGATCTTTTCCTTTGTCATAACTTCTCCTGTCCTGTCGGTTTAACAATTACCTCACCGTCACCTGTACCTGTTTCAGCCAGGATCACGGCAGCAAATATCAGTGCACAGCCTATATATTCTCTCAAGCTCAGAGCTTCATTCAGAAGTACCATTCCTGAAAACAGTGAGAACAGCGATTCAGTGCTGAGAAGTATGGTCGCCCTCTCTGAAGGGACATACTTCTGCCCTATCATCTGAAGCGTATATCCTGCGGCACAGATCCCTATTCCGGCATAGAGCACCGGTGCCCAGGCTGCCTTGATCATTTCGAAAGACGGCTCCTCAAATATCAGCGCTCCCGGAAGGCAGAACAGCCCCGTAAAAAGGAACTGCAGACAGGTAAAGGTACATGCATCGGCTCTTTTTGCAAAATACTCCATCAGGTATACGAAGACTACACAGGTGCAGGCCCCTATGAGAAGAAGGATATCTCCTTTGCTCAGCGCCTCGAAGCCGCCTGTCAGACTTATGAAGTAGAAACCTATAACAGAGATAACTGCAGCGACCCAAACGCGCTTTCTGATCTTTCTTCTGAGGAAGACAAGGCCCGCGATCGGAACGCCTATTACGTAGAGGCTCGTGATAAATCCCGCCTTGCCAACGGTAGTATATATCAGACCGTACTGCTGGCAGATCACCATAAGCACGAGATCAGCTGCAACTATCAGCACCCCGGGAAGCATTTCCCTTACGGTCATCTCGTTTTCCCTTTCCTCAGGGGATTTTTTGTTTCTCACGAAAACAACTATGGGAAACAGAACAGCTGCCCCTATAAGGAATCTCGTAGCAGAAAAGGTCCACGGTCCGAGGTTATTTCCTTCAGACTGGGCTACAAGTCCGCTTCCATATACAAATGCAGCGATTATCAGTAATATATCGCCTTTGAAACGACTCAGCATAAATTCTCCTGTTCATTTTTAAGCGTTACGGTAATTCTATCATATTTTGATAAAAGTTCAAATATAACCGCAAAAAACTTAAATTCGCTATTGCATTATTTATCACGCAGATGTATAATTATGAAAATTTATATTCCGGAGGTGACCAAATGAGTACAGGTTATGATCTGATTTTCGGAAAGAATCTGCGTTCTGTCAGAATGTCATGTAAGATGACACAAAACGAATTATCAGAAAAGCTTAAGGCAAAAGGATATGAACTGAGCGTTCACGATATCAATGAGATCGAAATGGGAAAGCGATATGTTTATCCTCATGAGCTCAAGGCTTTCCATCTTGCCCTCAACGTATCCTATGATGTTCTTCTGCCCTGATCCGGAAGATGAATAAATAATACTTGCTGGATAAAATCAAAAGCGCGCCCTATATAAGGCGCGCTTTCTTTCTTTTAAGTCAGATGTCTCAGCTGACAAAGATCATATTCATGCTGCTGTCATTTATGAGCGTCTGTCCGCCGAGGACAGCTCCGCCCTGAATATTATATTCTTTAGCGTAGGCAGCTGCCTTGTCAGCCTTTCCGTTTGCTACCAGAAGAAGCGGTCCTCCCATGGCGTTTGCAAGAGATCCTCCGCAGAGACCGTCAGGGAAATTAGCGCCATAGGCCAGCACTGCACCCTTAGGTTCGCTGAAGAATGTTCTGGCCACGTTTACCGAAGTCTCATATCTGTCGCTTCCGCCTATCCTCACAGTCTTACCAAGGCCTCCGAAGTACTTAGCGATATCAGTGTTCACTGCACCTGTGCCGCCTATGACATAGAATTCCTTGCCGCTGAGCGTGGCCACGAAATCCTTCTGGCTGGGCTGTATAACGTTCTTTACCAGGAGTATGGGCTTTCCGGTAGCGGATGCTGACAGGCTGTCCGCAAAGCCCGTTCCGCTTGCTACAAGCACCTCTTCTCCTTTTATCCCGGCTTCCTTCAGGATGGCGACGTTGGTAGCGTACCTGTCAGCTCCCCAAAGTCTTGTAACGATATATCCGCTTAATCCCTTTACAGTCTCATCCGGAACTACGGCAGTTCCTCCCAGCTGATATATCGTTCCGCCCTTTTTAAGGTTGGCTTTTATATAATCCTTTACAGCGTTTATGTGATCCTGCTTACCATCCACCAGAAGTATAGGAGCCTTTTTAACGCTTGAAAGATAGCTTCCTGCAAGAGCGTCCGCATAGTTTGAACCGCAGGCGATTATAACGCTGTCAAAGCTGTCAAGTCCAAGCTGATCCTTATATGCATCAGCTGCCTTAAGAGAAGTCTCATATCTGGTGCTTCCGAAATACCTCGTTGTATCTGTTACCATTTCTCCGCTCTGTCCGGGGTCGGGATCAGTACCCGGGTCAGTTCCGGGGCCTGTGCCTGGATCCGTCCCGGGGTCTGTACCGGGATCATCTCCGGGGTCTGTTCCGGGATCCGTGCCGGGATCGTCACCCGGGTCTGTGCCGGGGTCCAATGGTTTGAATTCCATTTTACCGCATCTGCTGCAGGTCCTCATATAATCGGTTCCCGTAGCTTCCCATGCGCTCCAGACATGTCCGAGGGGCTGCATAGTCTCCCCCTTCGTTTCATCGCAAAGCGTGCAGGTATATGTCTTTATCCATTCATTTTCGCAAGCATTGTATTCAGGTTCAGATCCTTCATCCCACACGTGTTCATGGTCTATGTAGAATGTTCCTGTCTCATTTACCCCTGAAAAGATGCCTTTTCCGGTAATGATAACTTTGCCGTTTCCAGGCATCGTATTATCCGCATATTCCAGAGTATAGTCCCGTCCTTCTTCAAGAACAGGTCTGTCGCCTGCCACGTCATATGTCGTATCATATACCGTAACTGCCGGTTTGTACTCCTGCCCTTCCTCGTACATATAATAGTCAGGCACTACTCTCACATCGAAGTAGCTCAGATCTATCGTTCCCGATGAATAGTCAGGCACGGGTCTGCCGTCTTCAACGTAGATATCCAGACTGTCGTCTGCAACGGATTTAAGAGTATATTCTCCGTCTTTCAGTACATTTGCCTCTGCTTTCACCTTGACTTCATATCTTCCCGCTTTTTTAAGCTCCAGATATCCGTCCTCCGTGACGGTTATGCAGTCGTCGCCGTATTCCTCTGCCAGGGAATATGTGTAAATGAAATCTTCATCAGAACAATCCGGATAATAGCAATATATATGGAATAGTTTTCCTGAAGTTCCGGTTTCAAAAGCCGGTTTGCCATATTTCAGCCAGAAATCATCGTCCTCTGCATTTATTATCCAGCCCGTGCCGAAATCATCGCAGTATATGGTCTTCTCCCCTTCTTTGAATACTGTTTCCGTTGCGAGTATGCCGTTTTCAAAGCAATAGGTCAGAGCCCCGTAATCGCCGTGATAAATCCATCCGTCAGAATAGAGCTCACCTGCGACCATACGGCTGCGCTTTTCATTATTCACGTCACCAAGATATGAATTCCCATCGTGTATCTCTCCGGACTGAAGAAGACGGATTTCTGTGCGTATACTTATCTGATTCAGATACATCAGGGAGTTTAAGAGGTCGTTCGGATTGTATTTATAATCAGCTCTTCCGTTAAACGCATATTTGAATCTGCCTTCGTAGTATACCGGTCCGTCGCCATATGCTCCGAAACGGTTGATATCGCCCATTCTTTCTTCGTCAGGGTACATATAAATACCCTCTATAGTACTTATATAGTACCACGTCGCCTGGTATTCCCTGTCAGTTATGGGGATGCCTCCGAACCACAGAGGGTCAAACATGACCCAATCACCGTTGATATATGCATAGAGCCATGCATGACCTGAGTTCTTAAGATTTGAATATTCCACCGTCTTCATGTTTCCCCTGTAACCATCCACCATGACAGAAGGTATGCCTTCAAGTCTCATGAGCTGCGATGCGAGAAGAGAATAATTGAGACATACTCCCACCCTGTTGCGGAAAGTATCTATAGGGAAAGGCGATCCGTTTTCATACTCGATGCCGGCCTTGACCCAGCGCGCTATCGCTTTGGCTTTTTCCATGTCATCGGTCATTCCGTCTGTAATGGAGTCAGCCAGATTTTGCAGGTCCGCCCGGTCAGCCGGGGCCCCGTACCTGAATCTCAGACCCATCTCAGGGTACTTTTCTATATATACTTCATTCAGATAATCATAAACTGCATTGGTAACGTCCAAAGTCCATTTATCATAAAATGAAAAAGTGTCATCGGCAAAAGCCTTTCCATCACCAAAAAATCCCGTCGTCACGATCATCGTGAACGCCAGGATACAGCACAATAGTTTTTTTATGCCTTTTAACATAAGCCACTCCATTTTATCAGTTTAAATCGGGATAGTATATTTTAAGTTATAATACCATATTATTACTATTTATTCAACAAAAAACCCCGGCCTTAACCGGGGCATTTTTCGATGTTCTTATTAAAGAGCAGCTGTTACGATAGCCATCTTATAAACTTCGTCTGCGTCGCATCCTCTGGACAGGTCGTTGATAGGAGCGTTGAGTCCGAGAAGGATAGGACCGTAAGCAGCGTATCCGCCAAGACGCTGAGCGATCTTGTAGCCGATGTTTCCTGCTTCGATGTTAGGGAAGATGAATGTGGTAGCATGTCCTGCTACAGGTGAGCCGGGGAACTTCAGCTGGCCGACTGTCTCGGATACAGCTGCGTCGAACTGCATTTCGCCGTCGCAGGAGATCTCAGGATGAGTTTCCTTAACGATCTTAGCTGCTTCCTGTGAAAGAGCAACTGTGCCGCCCTTGCCGGATCCCTTGGTGGAGAAGCTGAGTACAGCAACCTTGGGATCGATACCGAATGTAGCAGCGCATCCTGCTGCTTCAACAGCAACCTCTGCAAGCTTCTGAGCTGCGGAGAACTTAACGTTTCCTTCCTTGTCAAGGTCATCCTTGTAGTCGATGTTTACAGCGCAGTCGCCGAAGCAGATGGTCTTCAGGAAATCAGGACCCATTCCTTCCGGACGGTCCAGAATGAAGACTGAGGATACCAGATGTGCACCGGGCTTGGTCTTTACAAGCTGAAGTGCAGGACGAATGGTGTCTGCTGTGGAATATGTAGCACCGCCAAGAAGGCAGTCTGCCTTACCCATCTTAACGAGCATGGTTCCGAAGTAGTTGCCCTTGAGAAGGTTTGCCTTGCACTCGTCGGGAGTCATCTTGCCCTTTCTGAGTTCAACCATGGTGTTTACCATTTCTTCCATTCCTTCATAGGTTGCAGGATCGATGATCTGAGCCTTCTCAACATCGAATCCGCCTGCCTGTGCAGCAGCCTTAACTTCGTCAACGTTTCCTACGAGAACTACGCCCATAAGTTCTTCCTTGAGAAGTCTGTCAGTAGCACTGAGTATACGAGCATCTGTACCCTCAGTGAAAACAATTGTCTTGGGTTCCGCCTTTACTTTAGCGATAAGTTTGTCAAACATTTTTATTTCCTCCGTTTATATTAAAAACAGTTTTAAACTAAACTACAGTTTACCACCAGACTCCCATCATTTCAAGAGTTAATGGCCCTGTCCTGTCAAAAAATCACCTCAAAGCATCTTGATCACGTAGAAAGCCACTATACTGAAATCACGCCCGAATACCTCATATGTTCCTTCCAGTTCATACCTTCTTTCAGGATCGAACTTCGCCGTCAGATACCACAGCTTGTCTTCCATGGACCTTTCGAAAAAATCAGTAAAAAGTCCGGATGGCGCCGTATGGTCCGTCATGCACTCTTCTTCCGTATCCACCGCGTACACTTCTATGAAGTCCGCTTCCCTTTCATCCTTGAGGAGCCGTATATACATATGCCCGAAATCATAATCGTTTCTCTCGTCGATATACGCTTCGTCATAGGATCTCCTTAAGACGTTCCCCCCTGAGACAGCCTTGAACTCACCCTTTCTGAAAGCGTTGGTAACGATATCGATGTATTTCTGCTTCATCACCGGGTCCACCTTCCCTTTCCATTCTCCTGTCCTTTATCTTTTTTGCGGTCCTCTCGGACATATGCCTTGTAAGTTCATCGTCCCTCATGAACAGTTCTTCGACAGCATCAAGGTCGATCTTATCAAAGTTTATTTTATATTTGCTGAGGATCCTGTAATACAGGTCCTCGTCAGCGTTTGTCATCTGAGGTATATCACCTGCATCGGGTTTACGCTCAACAGCCTGGTCGGATATATCGCTGTATCCCTCATAGATGGCTCTCCTTGTGAGATCCACTGTGATCGGCATCTCAGAGCAGTCCTCGAGCCACCTGAGATCCTCCTGGGTATTCTCGAAGATCTCGGGTTCGACGATGTAATCCACCTTCTGGGTGCCGAAGGCCCTGTACCTGACCTCCTCTATCGTCCTGCAGTCTCTGTAAAGCACGGCCAGAGCCAGAGCTTCAATAAAGAGATCTCTTGAATACCAGTTTCTGTAATATCCTATATCGGCGATCTTTCCGCCGATCACCACTGAAACAGTCGGTCTGAATGACATTTTTTTCACCTCCAATATAACATATATTTATCAATATGCAAGAAATTTATATATTTTACCGCCTTGGCACGCTCGCTGCCCCTGTAAGGCAGGTCATGGCTGTACTTCCCCGGCTTATTCCCGGTCATGTTATTCAGTTGTTGAGGTCCAATAAATGCACTAAAAAAGCCGGCATATGGATGCAAATGGATACAGTTATCCCGTATCTATGTCATTTACATTCATATGCCGGCCATCTGCCGACTTTTGTCAGGAAGAATATTAACAGAAAGAGACAGATGTGTCAATAATTTTTTGCATAAACATCCGCGGTACCATTGATTCCGCCCTTCCTTTATTTTATAATCATTTTAGTTATTGAGAATGGAGGAAACGACATGGCAATCAGACTTGGAATACTCGGTTACGGAAATATGGGTTCAGCTATCGCTGAAGGTGCGCTCCTTAAGGGCGTGGTAAAAGCCGGGGACGTTTACGTATACAACAGATCACTTCCCAAGATGCAGAAAGCTGAAGAACTGGGCTTTAATGCCGTGGGATCCGAGGATGAACTCTGGAAATCTTCGGATATGATCCTTCTGGCTGTCAAACCGCAGTTCATGGCAGAAGCTTTAAGAAGCGTAGATAAAACTGATGAGGCTAAAGCCGTTGTCTCAGTGGCAGCAGGTCTCACCACCGATCGTCTGAGAGACATGATGCCCGGACCCGTAAGGATCCTGAGGACGATGCCCAATACCCCTGTCATGGTCGGTGAAGGTGTCACAGCCTTCTGCGAAGGAACGGATCTCACCGAGGATGAGCTGGACTTTGCACAGGATATCTTTAACAGCATCGGTATGATCCAGTGGATCAGAGAAGAAGATATAAATGCAGTAGGCGCTCTTTCAGGCGGAGCACCAGCATATGCCGCCATGTTCATCGAAGCTCTTGCCGACGGCGGAGTCAAGTGCGGACTGAAGCGCGATGTTTCATACAAGCTGGCTGCCCAGACACTTATGGGTGCAGCCAAGATGATCCTGGATAAGGACATGCATCCTGCTGAACTCAAGGACATGGTTACCTCCCCTAAGGGAACCACCATCGAAGCAGTCGAAGCCCTGGAGAAAGGCGGCTTCCGCTACGCGGTAATGGATGCCGTAGTAAAAGCCACCGAAAAAGGCGGCAAGATGTAACCAGACAACCGAAGATATAAAATGAGCGCGGACATTATGCCCGCGCTTTTTGTTATCGATCTGTTTCAAACCTTGCCTTATTCTGCTGCTTTAGCCTCAGTCACCATCCATTTCCCATCAAGGTTCTCAACCTTCATTATGAACGAAGCCGTCTTTTCTCCTGATGCTGCCACGAATTCCGATATCATCTGGCAAATAGAAGGCATACATGCGCTGACTATCTTCTGTAAAAGCGCATCCTCTCCTTCATCCTGAAGCACCTTCACCAGTTCATCGATGTTCTCCTCTGAATAATTCTGCACAAGCTCAGAAACCTTTGTTGACATCTCGCTTTCATCAAGCGAATCCACGTCATAGCCAAATGTCACTGTGCAAGGGACTTCCCAGACCCCGTTGTTTTCCTTTGCCTCATCGATGGTGTATGATTTCACAAAGCCGGACATAAGAGCTTCTCCCAGCTTATCTATGGAAGATACCGCCTCATCAGATATTGTCTCTCTCTCCACGCCGAGGCTGCCCAGCATATCCGCTGTGAACTCTGACATCCCTCTCAATCCTGAAAGATCTCCATTCATGAGTATGTCCTCAGAAGCATACTCAGTTATAGCATCCATATCGCCTTCCTGGAGTGCTGCAAGTACGCCTTCAGCAGCCTCAACGGCGGCTGACTGTTCAGTATTGCTTCCCCCGCATCCTGCAAGGCTCATTGCCAGCATGGCAACTATAAGCACCATGATACAAAAACGATTTACAGTTCTCTTTTTCATTTTCTTACCCTCTTTCACTATCTCTGTAAAGATCAGCTCTTCACATATTATACCACGCTAATGCGCTTTTATATAATTATCTGGACGCTTGCCGTAACTTCAGTTTTCACAAGCACTTTATCTCCTGCGGGAAGTCTGAAGAAATCTTCTCTTACGTCGAACTCCGTTTTGAGATCACCCTCCGGAGTCTGCATCCTGGCTCTTTCCTCTGCCTTTGACCTTGCTAATTCCTTAGCGTCTTCCAAAGCTCTGTCGTAAGAACCGTAAACGCCCATCACGTCACCGCCTGTCAGATAATAGTCCCCCTTCTTCGACATCTGGATCACAGCGGTATACTCTGTTATGATATCACCTGCAGCTGCACCGATGGCGTTTGCCACCTTGGAGAATTCTGAGACTCTGCTCTTTGTTTCAAGTAGAGCTGCCGTATCACCGATAAAGATACCGGTAGGAGCGCCTACTCCGGTCAGCATGTACTTTGATACAGTCCTGAAAGCGACGTAGTCCTGGCCCTCTCCTTCTCTGTAGTGTTTCATTATGTTTGCAGCCAGTTTCTCTACGGTCGCTTTGTCCTCTTCCTGATAATCTCTTCCCATCTCATACCGGAGTTCCAGATGAAGGAGATTCTTGTAAAGTCTGAAGATGACCATGTCATATATCTTCCGGACGATCCTGTCCCTGCCCATCCTGGTCTGCATGGTGAGATACCTTACTCCGAGCTCCGCTGCCTCAGTAGAGTATTCCGTATAGTCTCCCTTGAGATGCATGGCGTCAGTCGGAGTCACTCCCGATCTCATGATGATGCCCTCATCCTCGAGCCTTCTCACGTTCAGGAAGTGATGGCTTATTCCCATCCTGTCTCCGAGCTGCAGGTAGCTGAGAGGTCCGCCTTCCAGCAGTCTTATTATCTGCTGTTCTTTCTGACTGTAACCTGACATGTCCTCGGGTTTTTTTACGAGTACCAGGAACAGTCCGTCCTTCAGCGGGAATGAATAGAACTTCCTTATTATCTCTTCAAGCCCGTTCATGACCTCAGGATGATCATGCGCCAGTATCGAAATGGGAATGACCCTCCTGCTGTCCAGTTCAATATCGTTATCCTTAAGGAGCACTCCCGTATCTCCGCCAAGCGCAAAAGTATCTATGTCCACGCCCTTTACCATGGTGCGCCACTGTCCTACCCTGACGCCTTCAGAAGCTACGGGTCTTCCGTCCCTTATCAGGGCCACATCGGATGTGGTGCCTCCCATATCTATAACGAAGCCGTCCCCGGAGCCCGTAAGTTCCATGGCTCCTCTCACGCTGGCAGCCGGACCGCAAAGCAAGGTCTCCACAGGTCTTCTGAGAGCGTAGTCCTTTCCCATTACGGTGCCGTCACTCTTCATTACATATATATTAAGATCAAGCCCCATCTCTTTCATGGAAGTTTCTATCGAGTCAAAGAAATCCACTACAAGAGGCATAAGTCTCGCATTTAAAAGAGCTGTGGCTCCCCTCTTCTGAACGTTGATCTCCTGGAAAAGATCATATCCTCTGACGCAAAGAGCGCCGGTCTCTTCCTTTATGATCTTCTCGGCATCTATCTCATAGGCACCGCCGTTATACTGCGGATTTATCTGAACCAGCGCCACGCTGTCATATTCCCTGAAGTCACGCCTCACATCCTCGCGGAACTTATCCCAGTCAGGAGGAGTCTCCTTTCTCTCTGCAAGGTCAATTTTGCAGTCCAGAAAATATATATCGCTGATATCCGGAAGTCCATAGGTGCCTTTCATCATGGTAACGGCTCTCGGGTCGAGCCCCATGAATACGAGTTTAGCCCTGCCTCCCTTGTCCTCTACGCAGGCGTTGGTGGCGAGAGTCGTTGAAAGCGCGATATATTCAGCCTTGTAGAGTAGCTCGTTATCGAGTCCTTTCAAAGCCTCCAGAATTCCTATCTTAAGGTCGTTTTTAGTTGTGAGTGTCTTCGCCCAGGACAGCACTTTTCGGCTCTTAGAATCAAAAATTACCGCATCTGTGCAGGTCCCGCCGGTGTCGATCCCTATTCCTAACATAATTCCTCATTTTGCACTATAATAATAACTTAAGCAAATAATATCACTAACTGCGGTCTTTTGCAAAGGAATATAACAAAAGACCTCTGAATGATCAGAGGTCTTGAGTTTGTAATTTCATTGTCAGAATGCTCTGATTCGCGTGAAACCTTACATTCCCATCTGCTTTGCAACTTCTGCAGCGAAATCTTCTTCCTTCTTTTCGATTCCTTCGCCTACTTCGAATCTGATAACCTTCTTCAGTGTCAGGTCCTTGTCAACAGACTTCAGATACTGGCCAACTGTCTGCTTACCATCTTCAGCTCTTACGTAAGTCTGGTCAACAAGGCAGATTTCCTTGAGCTGCTTGGAGATACGTCCGTCAACGAGACCCTTGAAGATCTTGTTCTCGGAGATCTCAGCCTTATCAGCTACAGCGAGACCTGCAAGCTTGGTCTTGGCATCTTCTGAAAGGAAGTTGGGAAGATAGTTGAAGTTGAAGCTCTTGTCTGCTCTCTTTTCTGCAAGGATAGCAGTATCTTCTTCGTTCCAAACGCCATCAGCAGCCTTGTCGAGAAGTACGTTCAGGATCGGCTTGGGAAGTGAGAAAGGATCGTTTAATGCGCTTTCAAGAGTGATCTTTCCGAGATTTGCAAGTTCTTCTTCAGAGATCTCGTCTCTTGTTATGTACTGAGGATTCATTGCTGCGACCTGCATAGCAACGTTCTTCAGTGCTGCCTTGTTCTCATCATTATCTGCTCCGTTTGCAGCAACGATAACGCCGATGGTTCCGCCGCCATGGATGTATGTAGCCATAACGTCTCCGGAAGCCTTGTCGATTCTTCTTACGGAAAGGTTCTCACCGATCTTGGCGATCTTCGCTGTAAGAACTTCCTGAACTGTGGATCCTTCAAAAGCCATAGCCTTGAAAGCGTCCATGTCATTGGACTCAGCTGAAAGAGCAAGCTTTGCAAGTCCGTCAACGAATTCGATGAATTCTGCGTTCTTTGCAACGAAGTCTGTCTCGGAGTTTACTTCTACTACTGCAGCAGTCTTTCCGTCCTCAGAAACAGCGGTCTTAACAAGACCCATAGCTGCGATCCTGCCGGCCTTCTTAGCAGCCTTGGCAAGTCCTTTTTCTCTCAGGAATTCAACAGCCTTGTTCAAGTCTCCGTCGCATTCTACAAGAGCGTTCTTGCAGTCCATCATGCCAGCGCCGGTCATCTCTCTTAATTCTTTTACCATTGATGCTGTAACAGCCATTTTAGTACCTCCTGATTATTCCTCTGTAGCTTCTGCTTCTTCCTCTGCTTCAGCAGCGGGTGCTTCTTCAGCGGGAGCCATGGATTCGCCCTGGTTAGCTTCGATAACAGCGTCTGCCATTCTGCTGGTGATGAGCTTTACCGCACGGATAGCGTCATCGTTTGCAGGGATAACATAATCAACGTCATCAGGGTCGCAGTTGGTATCAACGATACCGATGATAGGAATACCGAGGATCCTTGCTTCCTTAACAGCGATTCTTTCCTTCTTGGGGTCTACTACGAAGATAGCTCCGGGCATACCCTTCATTTCCTTGATACCGCCGAGGAATTTCTCAAGCTTCTCAGCTTCTGCTCTGAGCTTGATAACTTCCTTCTTAGCAAGCTTCTCAAAAGTTCCGTCTTCTTCCATCTTTTCGATCTCATAAAGACGAGCGATCCTCTTGGAGATGGTCTTGTGGTTTGTGAGCATTCCGCCCAGCCATCTCTCGGATACAAAGTACTGTCCGCATCTTGCAGCTTCATCCTTTACAGCCTGCTGAGCCTGCTTCTTGGTTCCTACGAAAAGGATCGGCTTGCCTTCTGCTGCGATCTCTTTCATTGCTTCGTAAGCTTCCTCGATCTTCTTAACAGTCTTCTGTAAGTCGATGATGTAGATGCCGTTTCTTTCTGTGAAGATGTAAGGAGCCATCTTAGGGTTCCATCTTCTGGTCTGGTGTCCGAAGTGAACACCGGCTTCGAGTAATTGCTTCATTGAAATTACTGCCATTTTTTCCTCCTGGTTTTCTCTTCCACGGTCTCCATTATATTTCTCCGCTCAGCTTACGCCGCCCTTATGGCAGGGAACGCGGTAACCATCTTCCGGGCCGTGTGTAAAATAGATTTATTTTTGCACACGAAAAATCTCACGAGATCAGTCGCGTACTAGGTTAATATACTATAAATCAGCTGCCTTTGCAAGGGTTTTTTTATGGTTTTTTATGTACATGGCAAACTTCTGTTTAGCCTTGATATAGTTACCCCGGCCTATGGCCACTTCCTCTCCGTTCCTGAACCTTATCACGCCGTCGCTCATATCGGATATCATATCGAAGTTGACTATAAGATTCTTCAGACAGTGCTGGAATCTGCCGTCCAGATACCCTTCTATCTCACTTCTTGGATAATATACGGGTATCATTTCCTTTCCCGTGTGTATCTCCGATTTTCTGTAGTTGCTGAAAATATAAACTATTTCCGAGACCGGAAGTATTTTGCAGCATCTTCTGTTCACTATCGGAATGCTGTTGCTCATTCAGGTTCCCCCCTTTAACCTCATGTTTTGAATCCTGCCGCATATATATTTTAATCCCGCAGGGTCAAAAAAGTATAGACTCTAAATTTCGTCAAAATAAAGCACAAAACACCCTCCCCCGGTTATAACAATTGTATAATATGTACATTAAAAGTCGTATTTTTTACTTAAACGAAAAAGCACTCCGGGCGGCTGCCCGAAGTGCTTTGTTTTTTTATGCTTAGAGGTATTACTTATTTGCAAGTTCTTCTTCCTTAGCGTAGTCAAGGTTGTACTTTCTTACGTTGATGATAGAGATGAGTATAATGTTTACAGCAAGAAGTACGATGAATACCAGGTAAGCTCCTCTGAGTGATCCTGTCATGGAAAGTGCGAGAGAGTTGATCTTGTAGTTCAGCATCAGAACGATCTCCATGATGGGGAAGTAGATCGAGTATACCAGGTCGAAGTTGTGACGTCCGAAAACGGATGCAGGAAGTGATGTCATGAAGTTTGCAGCAGCTCCGATAGCGATACCTACCATGGCAACGCAGATGTATCCGCCTGTCATGTTGTTGAAGAGGTAGTTTACAAGGAGAGCTACGATATACCATACAAGGAATGCACGGATAGCGAACTTAACGCCGAATTTCTGGTCAAGCCATCCGAATCCATATGATCCTACAACACCTACGAGAGCGCATACAGTCATAAGAGCGATAGCCTTAGGCTGACTGAATCCGAGCTCGATATTTCTGGGAACCATCTGTGACATAACGCCTGTGGTAACCAGCTGGTTGATTCCGATGATGATGGAAACGATCCACATTTCCTTTGTCTTAAGGAGGGAAGCAACTGTCCATCTGGACTTGCTGCCTTCACTCATGTCGGCATATTCTCTTTCATATACTTCCTTGGTTACGTTATCAGGATACATTCCTCTTTCCTGAGGTGTGTTTCTGACAAGGATGAAACCAATGATAGCTATAACGATTCCGAGGATACCTGTAACGGTCATTCCGCCTGCCATTCCTCTTCCGGCGATCAGTGCACCGATGAGGGGAACGTAGAGAGCAGAACCGAGGTTATGACCCATTGTGGTATATCCGTTTGCAAGACCTTTCTTCTTGGGGAACCACTGTGTTACAAGGTTTCCGCCTCCGATGTAGGCTGCACCGTTGATGAAGATGGTTACCAGAGTAAGGCCGATGAAATATGATGTAGTGGTGGTAGCGTGTCCGTAATAGATGTAGGATGCACCTGCCAGAGCCAGGAATACAGCGGAGAAAAGTCTGCCGCCCATCATGACGCAGAGTCTTCCGAGTACGAAGTAAGCAACTACACCGATAAGTCCTGCATAGAATGCAAGGTTGAGCAGTTCAGCGTTAAGTGCAGTCTGATCTGCAAATCCGAGTGCCTG
>CACZGZ010000027.1 GCA_902780845.1 uncultured Eubacteriales bacterium | reverse complement strand
CTTATAATGCGCTACGTGGACACTGCTCAAGTGTTTTTTGCCCATAATTAGTGAGACCATCCTTTCTAAAACTTACTGTCATTTTGTATTCATAATACAATTCAGCATGGGCCCAAATCTCCATACTAAAATCATAACAATACATAATGCATTATACATCAAAGCAACACAAAAAGCACTAAGAAATTATCAATCTCAGTGCTTTTTTAAACGAACAATATTTATTATTACTTTTTGTTCTGTTTCCCTACGAGTATGCAGCCCTCTGAAGACACTCCTATGACCTTTTCGCCCATGGAACGAAGTTTTTTAACGTACTCTATCATTTCGGAGGTTATCACCTCTCCGGGACAGGCCAGAGGTATGCCCGGCGGATACGGTATGAGCGATCCTGCGCAGACAAGTCCTGCGCATTCATCGATGGGTCTGGACATCCTTTCTTCGGGAACGGCTGCCATCTCCAGTTTCACGGAGAACATAGGCTCCTCTTCAGCTTCTTCATCTGCACTGAGGAGTTCCCTGCCTTTGGCTATGTCTTCCAGAGCGTCCATCAGTCTGTTGACGTGTTCCCGGGTCGTTCCGATGCCTGTCATACCCATCGCGATATTCCCGGTGACCAGTTCCACAAAGATCCCTCTTTCGTTCAGAAGGGCTTCCACGTCGTTTCCGGAAAGTCCGCAGGCGCTCATATCGAAGTTGAGTTTGGTCCTGTCAAGCATGGGATCCTCTATGATCCTGAGACCCGGAATATCCTTTGCTCTCTCGTAAAAGATCTCAACAGCGCTTTCCCACTCGCCGAAAGCCATTCTCTTCTTATCCGGATCCAGCAGGATCTCCGCATTTATATCGAGGCTCATCATCAGAGGATATGACGGGCTCGACGATTCCAGTATCTGGAGATTATCCTCAACTATACCCAGGTCCACCCTGTCGCTCATCACGTTCATTACGGCGGTCTGAGTCCAGGATGCAAGAGTCTTATGGGTTGAGTTGATAACGATATCAGCTCCGCCCTCCTCAGCCGACATGGGATATCCCTCACCCATGAATCTCAGGTGTGCACCGTGAGCCTGGTCCACGATGAGGACCTTGTTTCTCTCATGACACACCTTGGCGATAGCCCTGATATCTGAGCATATTCCATAGTAATTAGGCGATGGAAGTATGACACACGCCACATCCGGATTCTCATCCAGAAGTCCTGAGACCTCGTCCGGAGATACCGATCCAAGGATGCCGTGCTCCTTCATTATCTCAGGGAAGAGATAAACCGGTTCCAGCCCTCCCAGTCTCATGGCGTTGAAGATGGACTTGTGGGAATTCCTGGCCATTATGACCTTGTCCCCTCTTTTCGTGCAGGAAAGAATTCCCGCGATGAGACCTACGGAAGAACCGTTGACCAGAAGATATGACTTTTTTGATCCGTAAAGTTTCCTGTACTTTTCCATGACCTCAAGGATCACGTCCTCAGTCTGGAAAAGATTGTCTGCCCCCGGTATCTCGGTTATATCACAGTCCATCAGTTTGTCCAGGATATCTCCGTAACCCAGTTTTTTATACAGCTGCGATCCTTTGTGTCCCGGCATGTGAAAGGACACGGGGTCCAGGGCAGCATGCTCAGGAAGAAAGTCCAGAAGCGATTTTTTCATTTTTGCACCTATAATATCAGATCCATAATATTTCCGAGATTAGCCACTATGATCGAAATGACGGCAAGCCCCAGCACGACTCCCACATGCACCCATTTTTCGTTGACCACAAGGCCTATGAACTCTCTGACTTCAGCATTGGGCCAGAAATACCATTTTGTCTTTGCACCCATGCCTGCGGCTTTGAGACCGACTTCCCTGGCGAACATGCCTCCTCTGAAAACGTGATAGTTCGTGGTGGAGAAGGCGACCTTGGCATCCGGGTCACGTTCTTTTATGAGTTCCGCGGAAAACTTCATGTTTTCCAGTGTCGTGGTGGAGCGGGTCTCCGCCATTATCTGTTCCTCTTCTATTCCTTGCTCCAGAAGATAGCGTTTCATGGCCTCTCCCTCGGAGATCACTTCATCAGACCCCTGTCCTCCCGAGGGAACGAAGACCGCTTTCTTTCCGGTCTCTTCCAGCTGTCTCCTGTAGAGATCAATAGCCTTGTCTACGCGGCCCCTCAGAAGCGGGTACAGCGTTCCGTCCTTCTTTATGGCACATCCGAGGATGATAATGAAGTCCTTGTTCAGCTTGGGTTTATAACCGCCTGCTCTCTGAAGGCATACGATGGTAGCGAACAGTATGCATTCAAAATACAGGAAAGCCGAAGCTACAGCAGTCTTGAGCAGGTAGATCGCGATATCTTTGGCTTCTGATCCGATCAGATACGGTGCATAGTACATAAGAGCAAAGCATACCACCACGCCACAGATCATGAACACGCCGATAAATACGCCGAGAAGATTTACAGGTCTGAAGCCCTCCTTTGAAATGAGCATCAGATTTGATATCGCCATGAATGCAGCAAAGACCAGAACAAGCGGGCTGGTAAATACTGCCACAAAGCTCAGGGCGTTTCCTGCATAGTCAAAGAACATGGCCGATCCGAAGTATTCGTGCCGCGCAGCAGTCAGAACGTATATCCCTCCGAAAACAGCTGTCATTATGGCAAAATACAAGGAAAGTCCCAGGAACAGTATGGTCCTGTATGAGAAAAATTTTTCTCTGAATTGCTTTAAAAAGGCCCAGACGAAGAACACTGTTGTTACAAGGAACAGCATAGCCAGTCCTATGAAGGTGAAATAGTTTCCTCCGAAGCCATAATTATCAGTCATGATGATGTTGAACTTCGTGACCGTATATTCAGACGAGTTGAACTGCTGCATTTTGCCGGGGTTATCCTTGTCAAGGGTATATATGACCGCACCGTCCGTCTTGCCGGGCTTGATCGCTCTGACAGTAACGCGGTAATATTCATCGGTCGCTGATATGTCTCTCAGTTCGACGATCCCTTCAGGCTCCGTTTCGAATCTGACTTCATCGTTGGCCGGATCCTCCCTGTGCACATAAAAGGAATAGTTGTCCCCGAAGGCAAACATTCCCACCACCATCAGAACGATGATCACAATGTAAGCTATGAATAACGGTTTGGCAGATATCTTCATATTCAAAAAATTCCTTTCGATGGTAATATTCTATAATATTTTTCCCATCAAATCAAGAAGAGGCTGTGCCTGGAAAGAAAGCCCGACAACAGCCTCTTGAGAAGAATTGTCTTCAGTTATCATTACCGGCTTCGGTGGCGCTGTCAAAGATGTCAGTTACAGCCTTATCCGGTTCTTTTGTCATGAGCGTGACGATAACAGCCGCTATGCCTCCCAGGATGAATCCGGGGATTATCTCGTAGACTCCCGTGGATGAAAGGAATGCCAGCCAGAGGCCGTCCGTCAGTGCGCCTAGGATAACGCCTGCGCACGCGCCCTTGTAGTTGAACCTTCTCCAAAAGAGCGAAAGGAGTATCGTAGGTCCGAAGGCTGCTCCGAACATACCCCAGGCATTTTCAACCAGGTTCATGATCGCCTGTGCGCCGGAACCTTTGGATGATGCGATCATGAACGCGATTATCGCGATCACGACTACCGCGAGTCTTCCAACCCAAAGCACCTCTTTATCACCTGCATCCTTCTTTATGAGAGGTTTATACATGTCAGACGTAAAGGAGCTGGAAGCTACGAGGAGCTGCGAATCTGCCGTCGATACTGATGCTGCCATTATGGCTGCAAGAAGGAAGCCGGAAACGATGGGCGGGAAGAACTTACGGGCCATGGCGATGAATACGGTCTTCTGCGCTCCCTGAGTCAGAAGTTCCTCACCCACTATCATTCTGGCCTGATAAGCCATGAGGCAGGCCGCTCCTATGGAAAGCACCACCCATACGATGGCGATCACTGCGGATTTCTTGACCATGGAAGGTTTCTCTATGGACATGAACCTTACGATGATGTGAGGCATGCCGAAATATCCAAGCCCCCAGCCCAGGCCGCTTAAAACATCCTGCCAGCTTGCGGAGAAGAGACCTTCTCCGAAATCACAGGTAACCACCTCGCCGGAAGCGTCCGTATACTCATATACATTGGCAAGAAACGATGTATCCAGGTCCTGCGTGGCAGTTACTATGATAGGTATGGCTAGCAGCGCTATCAGCATGAGTATGCCCTGGAAGAAATCCGTCCAGCATACAGCCTTGAATCCTCCGAGGAAGGTGTATCCAACGATTATAAGAGCGAAGATTATCATCGCAGTTCTTTCATTTATTCCCGGGAATAAAGTGGTGAATACCGACGTACCTGCTACGAAAGCAGAGGCCACGTATACCGTGAATGCCACCAGGAAAATGATGGCGCAGACTATCTGAAGGGTCTTCTTTTCAGTCGCAAATCTGTTTGTCAGATATTGAGGGATCGTTATGGAATCCCCCGCAGCTTTGGAGAACTGTCTCAGGCGCTTGGCGCAAAATATCCAGTTCGCGGCAGTTCCCAGCGCGAGCCCTATTCCTATCCAGATCTGTCCGAAACCGAAAGCCAGGATGGATCCGGGGAGACCCATAAGAAGCCATGCGGACATATCGGAAGCCTGTGCAGACATGGCGGTGACCCATGGACCCATTGTTCTTCCGCCGAGGAAGTAGTCCTTTTCGTTCCTGTTCCCTCCGTTAAAGAAGAAACCTGTCGCTACGAAGAACAGTATGATGAAATAGCCTATGAATACGATGATCTCTGCGTTGAACATTTAAGTTTTCTCCCTTCTGCACCAAGGCTTAGACCATGGATATGCAGTATTTAATATGTTCTTATGATATCACTATCAAATACAGAAACAAATATCGACTAAATATTAGACTAAAATCAAAATTTTTACATATAAAAATTGAATAAACCCTTGATTTTTAAGGCTTTGTATATTAGACTAAAGTATAAATTAAAATATATTAAAAAAATAAAACATACTATAGCGGTTAGTTATATGAGAAAAACATCTAAAAATCAGACTAAAAGCCGTATAGTATCTGCAGCATGGCAGCTGTTTTACAGGTATGGCTATGACAATACTACTATAGATGATATCGTCGAGGCATCGAACACCTCCAAGGGATCCTTCTATCATTATTTCGAATCCAAGGACTCCCTTCTCGGTTCCCTTTCCTATCTTTTTGATGAGAAATACGACGAGCTTTCTGAGACGCTGGACCCGTCACTCTCACCTTTGGATAAGCTCATCTATATGAACCGCGAACTGTTCCTTATGATAGAGAATACCGTATCAGTAACGCTTCTTTCACAGCTCTTTGCGAGACAGCTGATAACGAGGGGTGAAAGGCATCTTCTGGAGCCTGACCGCACCTATTACAAGCTTCTCAGGCAGATCACCATAGAAGGACAGGAACAGGGGCTTTTCAGGGACGACCTCAGCATCAACGATATAACGAGAGCCTATGCCATGTTTGAACGAGGCATGATGTACGACTGGTGTCTGTCAAACGGAAGCTATTCGCTTCTTCAGTATTCTCAGCAGGTATTACCCCTGTTTCTGAGATCACTTTGCAAATAATTCATCACCCAAATAACTTATTTAACTAAAAAGAGATGACGTAACGTCATCTCTTTTGCTATGTTTTTTAATTATGTCCGGCCTTATTTGAGTCCGTTTCTGATCCTTTCCTCAGCGAACCTCTGAGCGATAACGCCTTCAGGTTCTCCTGTGGACTTTGATTCCTCGAGGATGTTGTAAACGGTGTTGTAGATATTGTGTACCTGCTTGAGAACGTTCTCCTCGTTATACTCGGTGAAGGCTTCCTGACCTGCGTTTATAACGCCGCCGGCGTTTATGATGAAGTCAGGTGCATAGGCGATTCCTCTTGCCTTGAGTTCAAGTCCTGCCTCTTCATCGAAGATCTGGTTGTTGGCAGCACCTGCAACGGCTTTGCACTTGAGCATAGGGATCGTATCCTTGTTTATGATGGCTCCGAGAGCATTGGGTGAGAAGATATCGCAGTCTACGCCGTAGATCTCTTTTCCTGAAACGACCTTTGCACCCAGTTCGTTGACAGCTCTCTCAAGCATAGCCTTGTTGGAGTTATTGCATACGATCAGGTTTGCTCCTGCAGCGTGGAGTCTCTGAGCGAGGTCAAAACCTACCTTGCCGAGGCCCTGTACAGCTATTGTCTTTCCTTCCAGATCGTCAGAACCGAATACGGACTTCGCTGTAGCTCTGATACCGTCAAAGCATCCGATAGCTGTGAAAGGAGAAGGATCTCCTGATACGTTGGCGCGTCCTACTACGTAGTTCGTCTTTCTCAGCATGATGTCAGCATCGTGGGTATCGGTGTTGACGTCTTCTGCCGTGAGATATCTTCCGCCGAGGCTTTCAACGCATTCAGCATAAGCTTCGAACAGAGCGTCAGTTTTCTGAGAAGGATCTGCGATGATAACTCCCTTTCCACCTCCTATCGGAAGTCCGGCAGCAGCATTCTTAAAGCTCATTCCTCTTGAGAGACGCAATACGTCAAAGAGCGCGTCCTCTTCACTTTCATAGGGCCAGAGTCTGCATCCTCCAAGAGCAGGTCCGAGTTTGGTGCTGTGTATCGCAATGATGCACTTCAGTCCTGCCTTCTCGTTGTTGAAAAACGCCACTTCTTCGTGTCCGTATTCACGGATCATTTCCAGAGTTTTCATCGATCATTCCTCCTGTCTCATTATATATCAGTCTTAATCAATAGCGCTCATTTTTTGTTATTACATCGATTCCCATGTATTTTCTCAGAGCTTCAGGAACCACTACCGTTCCGTCAGCCTGCTGATAGTTTTCAAGTATAGCAGCGGTGGTACGTCCTACTGCAAGTCCGGAACCGTTAAGGGTGTGTACGAATTCCGGCTTTCCGCCTTCGGTCCTTCTGAAACGGATATTTGCACGTCTTGCCTGATAATCCAGGAAGTTGGAGCAGGATGAGATCTCAACGTATCTTCCATAGGAAGGCATCCATACTTCGATATCATAGGTGCATGCGGATGAGAAACCGAGGTCTCCTGTGGAGAGCCTTACGACTCTGTAAGGGATATCGAGGATCTTCAGCACTGCTTCTGCGTCTGCAGTGAGCGCTTCAAGCTCATCCCATGAATCCTCAGGTCTTGTGAATTTGACCAGCTCTACCTTATTGAACTGATGCTGTCTGATAAGTCCTCTGGTATCTCTTCCTGCGGATCCCGCCTCAGCTCTGAAGCAAGGAGTGTATGCGGTATAGTGTACCGGAAGAGCCTCCTCCGGGATTATTTCCTGGCCCAGCATATTGGTAACCGGCACCTCTGCTGTAGGGATAAGGAAGAAGTCCTTCTGAGGTACGTAGAACATATCCTCCTCAAACTTCGGAAGCTGTCCGGTTCCTGTCATTGCAGTACGGTTTACCATGAAGGGAGGAAGTATCTCCATGTAGTCCTGGTCTATAGTATGAAGGTCCAGCATGAAGTTGGCGACGGCCCTTTCGAGTCTGGCTCCGAGACCCTTGTAGATGGTGAATCTGGTTCCTGCGATCTTGCCAGCTCTCTCCCAGTCCAGGATGTTAAGGTCAGCACCTATATCCCAGTGAGCCTTGGGTTCAAAATCAAAGGCTGTGGGTTCTTTGAACTTTCTTACTTCTACGTTATCCGAATCATCTGCTCCGGTCTGAACGAAATCAGCGGGGATATTGGGGATACCGAGAAGGCAGTCTCTCAAATCAGCTTCAACCTGTGTGACCTGCTGATCCAGTTCCTTGATCTTTCCGGAGAGTTCCTTCATCTCTGCCATGATGGCCGTGGTGTCCTCTCCCGCCTTCTTCATCTTGGGGATCTGCTTGGATACGGTGTTCTGCCTGTTCTTCATGGCTTCCACTTCGCCCAGGATCTCTCTTCTTTTGTTATCCAAAGGGAGTGCGTTCTCTATTCCGAAGCTTCCCTTAAGTCTTCTTTCTACGCCTGCTTTGGCTCCTTCATAATCCTCTCTGATTCTTTTTATGTCTAACATAGACTTGGTCCTTCTTTCAATTATTTAATATTTTAAAACAGATTTCTCTTGTAATCCGCGTATTTCTTTTTAAGTTCTTCGACTTTGGTCTGGATCTCTATCTGCAGATCTGAAGCAACGTCGTATTCTTTCCTGTCAAGAGCTTCTCTGGCTCTGGTAAGAAGCGACTTCCCGGAGTTTGAATCCTTGGCGATCTCGAATCTGAGCCTGTTTATCTCCTCCCAGTTGGCCTCATCGAAGTCTGTGGCGTCGCTGCCGTGGATCATTCTGCAGTCCTTTATATCATGCATGGCGTTGGGAATATTCCTGAAATGATATTCCGTAGACCACTCGTTCGTTATACAAGTCCTGTATGAATCCAGCACCTTCTCATCCATTATTCCATCGGATACGGCCTTCATCTTATCAGGGAACAGATCGAAACTCTTCAAATTTTCCCACACAGTTCTGGGAGGTATACCGAAGAGTCTGTTTCTCTCCTCATCAGTATAATCCTCGAATACGTTCTTCTCTGAACGATACTCTCTCTCCGTTTCCAGATAGAAGTCCTTATCGCCGGATCTCTTGGAAATGGAAGCCTCAAGCTCCTTAGGAGTTTTTTCATTATCCAGAGCAGCCTTGATGCCGTCAAGCATAGCCATAAATCCGGTAGCCATTACCAGATAGGTATTGCTCTTGGGGTTCGGTGATCTCAGCTCGAACCTGGTTGCCATAGGATTCATCAGATCCCTGACAAGACCCACCAGGATCGTCCTGTTTCTGGAAGGATCCTTGGGATCGTGTCCCAGTGAAGTTACCACGCAGACAGGAGCTTCATAGCCCGGCTTAAGTCTCTTGAATGAGTTCGTGGTTGGACTGATAAAGGGATTCATGGCTTCATAGTTCTTCAGCATTCCCATGAGGGAGCCGTAACCGACAGGGCTCATGAAGTCTTCCGTCATATCAGGAGCGTTGAAGAGGTTTATCATTTTGCCGCTTTTAAGCCTGGCACTTACACCGAAATGGGTATGTTCGCCGGATCCTGCAACTCCTTCCACAGGCTTGGCCTTAAATGTAGTGTTGAGCCCGAAGGAGTTGAACACGTCCCTTACGATATACTTTACAAGCCGCTCATTATCCGCAGCCTGTAATGGATTGGAATATTTCCAGTCTATCTCAAGCTGCTCCATGATATGGTCCATACGGCCGGAGGAAGTGAGCTTGGATTTGACTCCTCCGACTTCCTTGTGTCCCATTTCCATACCTATTCCGTAGCAGTCGAGTATCTCGATGGTTTTCTCAAGCGCAGTACGTACAGGTCCGTAAGTCCTCTTCCAATACTGTTCCTTTAGCTCCTGAGAGGTTGAAAGTTCCTCTCTGTCCGCCTTGTCATCCGGTGTCCTTACCCAGAATTCAAGCTCTGTAGCCGAAGTGAGAAGGATCTCTTCGATATCATCTGCTGACTCAAGTCCTCCAACGTGTTCAATAACGTAGGGATGTGCCTTGATCTCATCCAGAAGATCAGACCTGAACTTGTTTAATGCGTCCTTCAGTATCGCTCTTGCTCCCACTCTCTTCATATTGTTGTGAACAAGGATGCTGGGTATTCTGAGTGTTCCTACGGGGAGCCCTGTCACTGCATCTATATTTGAATAGTTATGATCCACATACCAGTTCACCTCAGGGTCAGGAATGATGTCAACCTTGGCGTTATTGAGATCTGCGATCTTAGGGAGATTAACGCTGGAACCGTCAGTCTGGACGCCGTGTTCTATCATCTTCTCCATGTCTTCCATGAAAAGCTTGATGGGTATCCTCTCATCAGTATCATTTCCCGCTATATCCACGCCCGCAAAGGATACGAAACGCACTTCGGGATGATCTGTGAGTATTTTTTTAATGCTTTCCTTGTCATGCTTATCCACCGGAATGGTAAAAAGCATTTTATCAGTTCTGAGTTCCAGCATATTTTCCTCCGTTGTTATTTCAGGCTAACACCAAAGATGTCATTTAACCAGCAAGCTGGTTAAGGTAATCCTCGAGCTGATCGAGGTATGTGCCGTATGCAGCCCAGTTGCCCTGCTGCTGTGCTTCCTGAGCATTTGTGAAGGCTTCCTGAGCCTTGGCGATGAGCTCTGCCTGGGTCATTGCCTCAGGTACGTCGCTTTCGCCGCCCTCGTCTTCACTTCCGCCTCCGTCTATGATGCTGCTGTCATCCGGCTTAACAGTGGAATCAGCGTTCATATCATATCCGAAGAGGTTTATGATACAATCCGCAAGGGTCTCGCCATAAGCGATCTGATCCTTGTAGACCATGATTATACGCTTAACTTCAGGGATCGAAGAGTTCTGAGCTTCCAGATATACGGGCTCTACGTAGAGCACTGAAGTGTTGATGGGGATTACGAAGAGGTTTCCTCTTCTGTAAGTCGTTCCGCTTGAATTCCAAAGAGTGAATTCCTTGGAGATCTCAGTGTTCTGGTCGATCTGAGCTTCGATCTGCTCGGTTCCGTAAACGGTCTTTGACTTAGGGAACTGATAGAGCACCAGCTCGCCGTAGTTCTCACCGTCGTTTCTCGCGATCAGGAGAGCGGTCATGTTCTGCTTCGATCTCGGTGTGAAAGGCACGGAGTTGAAGAATTCAGCCTGGCTCTCACCGGGAAGCTTGGCGATGTAGTAGTTCGGTATGATCTGCTGCTTCTCTGTGCCGTAGATCTCATTTGCGATATCCCAAAGGTCCTCAGACTGATAGAATACGTTTACGTCCTCCATGTGATACTTGCCGTATACGGAAGCCTGGATGGTGAACAAAGTATTGGCGTATCTGAGATGTGCTCTCAGTCCGTCGGGCATCTGATCAACGCTCTTGAACAGAGTGGGATAGATCTTTGCATATGTCTGAGCGATGGGATCGTTGGAATCAACTACGTAGTAATTGGTATCACCGTTATAAGCGTCTATTACGACCTTGACGGAATTTCTGATGTAGTTGATGTTCGTCTCTTCGCTGTAAGGTTCAGAGTAAGGATAGAGGTTCGATACTGTGTATGCATCGATTATCCAGTAGAGCTTGCCGTCAACGGTGACCATGTAAGGGTCGTTTTCATAGCTGAGATAAGGCATTATGGTCCTTACCCTGTCGACTACGTTTCTGTTGATGATGATCTTGGAATCCCCTGTGATATTCGAGGATACCAGAAGCTTGACGCTTCCCTCTCTGATGGCGAATACCAGACGGTTGAAGAGGTTCATCTTGATTCCGGCATTTCCTTCATACATTGTGTATGAGTTGGTGTCGCCGTTAGGATAGTCGAATTCCTGCTCCTTGGTTCCTACGATTACGTATTCGTTTGCCAGTTCTCCGAAGTAGATCTCGGGACGGGTTATCTCGATCTCATCGACAGCGGACTCGGGAGGAATATTTCCTACCAGTACGTCCGGCTGTCCTGAGGATGTTACCTTGTCTACCCTGGACATCGCAACGCCGTAGCCGTGAGTATACTTCAGATGCTTGTTCAGCCATGTATCGGAGATCTTGGTCTCGTCGATCTCACGTGCTGTAAGGAAGGTCTGGGTATATTCGCCGTTTACCCAGTATCTGTCATTATCTACGTCATTGAATGAGTAGTACTGACGGATGGACTGAGTCTGATTGTAGAACTGTTCTGCGGGTTCGAAATCGTTGATACGGATATTGGTGATGGTCTCCATATTATTTGCGATATCTTCCGCCGTAAGGGTGTTATCCGCAGCAAAGCTCTTGATATTTACGTCATCCAGTCCGTATGCGTACTGGGTGTATTCAATGTTGTTAAGGAGATAAGGTGTCTCCTTCTGGAGTTCGTCGGGTGATACGATGAAGTTCTGTACGAGAAGCGCTCCGCCGTTTCCGATGAGTCCCACGATTATCATGATAACGGGAACTGTAAGGATCTTCTTGTAGTCCTTCTTAGCCATGTACACTACGAAGAGGATGGCTGCTACTACGGAAAGTCCGCAAAGTATCCTGTACATCCAAAGCGTGATGTTCACGTCTGTAAATCCTGCGCCGTAAACCACTCCTGTGTGCGCATGGAGCAGATCGAACTGCTTCAGGAAGAAGTCTATCGCCAGCATGATGAAGAAGATGCATCCGAGTCCTGCAAGCTTGCCGGAAGCTATCTTCATGAGGCGCTTGAAGTTATCATCGTCAAACTGCTTTCTGGGCTTGGGTTCTCTCTTGGGGAACTTGATACCGAATCTCTTGAATACTTCTTCAGCCCCTCCGGCAGCGTTTTCAAAAGGATTTGATGAACCGGAGTATCTTCCGTCATCGTATTGTTGCTGTTCATACTGCTGCTCCGCCTGAGTATCTTCAAACATATCAGGAGTGCGGACCGCAAGGAGTATCACATAGTAGATCACAGTCAAAGCCACGAATCCGATGATCACGCCTATGAGCAGTTCGTTCAGCTGTGTCAGGAAGTCCAGTTTGAACAGATAGAACGAAATATCAAGGTGGAACAAGGGATCCTGGATATCAAATCCGGTGCTGTTTGCAAATTTCAGTATCTCGAACCAGAGCTGTGTAACAGCAAAGAACGTTGCTCCGATGCCAAAAATGACAGACAGTATCACCGTGCTCCTCTTCAGCATCTTCATGTTGGTATCCTCAACGGATGCGATCTGCTTGAAATATCCCTTTCTGAGATGGTTCAGATAAAGGTATACCAACACTGTGACTATCACAAAGGTGGGCACTCCCACGGTGAGCTGAGTCACAAGCTGTTTAAAGAATACGTCGAGGTATTCCATTTCTTTGAACCAAAGAAAATTCGCTATGAAGTTCACGAGCGAAAGGAACAGAGTCCCGATCACTACGATGATCGCAACGATCAGAAGAACTTTGCGCTCAAATTTCCTTGCAGCACTATTATCCATTTACGGTCTCTCCTTTAATCTCATTGATAAACATGTTGCCCTCCAGAATGCTTACATAGCAGGTCTGGTAAGTAGCAGCCTTATTTCCATCGCTTGTAGCGTAGGTGTTCTTTGTGAGGATATAGTATCCGTCGTTACCCTGTTTGATCTCTCCGAGTTCAAGGCTGTCGATGCCTACGAGAGTCTCATCTGTATTTCTGTCTTTCCACTCGTTATAGTAGTTGATGACCACTTCGAAGATTCCGCCGGCGTAGGTCCTGGTATCGGTCCACTGGGAATCCTGAAGGGTTTCCATCTTCTCAACGCCCTCGAAATTGGACTGCGGAACCATGCTGTAGTTGAGGCCTTCGTTGTATACTACCTCGCCGATGGTGTTCGCACTCTTGGAAAGTTCACTTATCATGGCCATGTATGTTCCCGCTTCAACTGATGTGTTATCCACAGGAACAACGTCTGTATCTGCGCTCTCTTCAGAGGATCCGTCATCGCCTCCGCGTACCAGATCGACCACCTTTTCAACTATCCTGTCGCTTATATGAGCATAACCGCTTTCGGGTGCGATGAGCTTGGCGGCAAGTACGGATCCCTCGAACAGGATGAGGAGGATAAGAAGGATCATGATGATATTTCCTACGATGTGGCTCTTGGATTTTTCTTCCTTCTCTGCCTGCTTCTCTTCTTCCTTGAAGAATTTATCGAATTCTTCAGCCTTCTTCTGCTTCTCAGCGATCTTCTCTTCAGTTTCTTCCGAACGGTCGTAGTCCTTCTCTTCCTTCTTTACAAGGGGATCTCCGAATATCTGGGAGTAGGTCTTCTTTACCTTATTGAGTGACTCTTCATCCTTTGCGGTCCTGAGTTCTCTCAGCCAGTCGCCGTCTGTCATGAAGTTGTGCTTTGTCACTTCCGGCATCTTGTCTCCGGAAACGTCAGCGACTGTAGTGTGTACGGGCTGTACAACGCCTTCCACGAATACGCCGTTTTCCTCGTAAGCGGGCTTTTCGGTCTCGTTCACGATCTTTTCAACGCTCGTATCTCTGTTAAGAGGCATGTACTCTGCTCCGAGTCCGTTAAGTCTGTCTCTTTCCTTCTGAAGGAGCTGCTGGAAGGCTTCGTTCTGCTTTGAGAAGGTATAGAACATCGGCTTCTCAACGGGTTCAGCGGTCTCTTCAACTGGTTCCTCAGACAGAAGTCCCTCTTCATGGGACTCTGTTTCTTCAGCCTGTACTTCAAGGATCTCTTCAACTGCTGAATTATCTTCCTCGTGGATCGCTTCAGCAGGTTCTTCCTCAGTCACGTGTTCCATGACTTCTTCCTGAACTGTTTCTTCTTCAGCAGGAGCCTCTTCAATGACCTCAGTCATGATCTCAGCTTCAGGTTTTTTCTGGGTCTCTGTTACATCCTCAGCTTCCCAGGGATGGATCAGGTCTTCCTGATAGAGAGGTCTCTCTGCTCCTACCAGTGAAGCTGCAGGCTGTACGATACCGGAGATAGGCTGTTCTTCTGGAGCAGCCGCTTCTTCCTCAAGTCTCTCAGCCTCTATTCTCTTCTTGTATTCATCAAGCATCCTCTTGATCTCGGAATGATCGATCATCTTGGTCTTTTCAAGATCGTCGCCTTCCTCTTCAAGAAGCATATCCTTGAATTCGTCTTCAACCTCTGTTTCAGCGGTCTCTTCTATCTTTACTTCAGGTTCTTTTGCTGCAGGTTCCTCTGCTGAAGGCTCCTCTGCCTCGGGCATTTCAGGCTCCTGAACAGGCTCGGGTTTCTCGCTGGGTTTTTCCTCTTCGATAGCTTCCATCTCATGCTGGAAGAACGGTTCGGGGATAACAGCGGGCTCCGGCCTATGGAAATGCTCTATCACGTGCTCCGGTTCGGACTCCTGAACGGGTTCCTCGAATATAACTTCGGGCTCCTGTTCCTTTACAGGCTCAAATACGGGCTCGGGCTTTGCTTCTACATGGGTCTCGGGAACGAATACGGGTTCAGGCTCCTGAACGGGCTCGGGTTCCTGAACAGGTTCAGGTTCTCTTACAGTTTCCTGCGCAGGCTTCGGGGTGCTTTTCACCTCTGTATCCCAGACCATTGCCTTTTCTTTTTTCTCTGCAGCCTTTGCAGCCTTGCGCTTAGCTGCAAGTTCGTCGGGGTCGATTCCCCATACCAGGCCCATGGGTGCCTTGGATACCTTTGATGCTTTGGCAGCATCATCAGCAAGGTTCCACTTCATAGGTCCGCCGAGCTTAACGGCAGCCAGAGCTTCAGCCTCGAGTTTTTCCTCTTCAGCTTCTTTTTCTGTCTTTTTTGTTTTAGGAATGCCGTCGAGATAAGCGTCCAGCTCATCGTCATCCTGAGGATCAAAAGCCTGATACTGGTTCGTTCCCGCAGTATCTGACTTCAGGTCTTCCTCGAGATCATAGAGTTCCTTTTCAAGCTCTTCCAGAGAGATCACCCTGCTGTCCTCAGGTGGAAGTCCGAGGTTGGACTTTTCGGGCTGCTCTGCCTTGTTCTCGATGATCTGTGTGTCGTCTATTTTTTTGTGCTCGATGGTGGAGCTGAGATCGATCTTCTCAAATCCGACGGATCTGCCGGAGTTTCTTCTTTCGACTACAGAGTCCCAATCAAATCCGGATTTATTCTTAGCGGTGATACTTTCAGGGAAACCTTCAAGATTCCAGTCCATCTTTCCCTTGGATCTGGTGTTTCTTTTGCTGTTTTCCCTGGCTATTTCCTTGAAGCCGTTGAATTCTTCGCGATTCTTCAGTATCTGTGCAGTCCTTTTGTCAGCTTCCATTCTGAAAGGAGGGTTGAATACGACGTTATCATATTGTCTCTTTTCAGTCTGGCTGGCTTTGACCTCACAGCCGCAGTTGGCGCAGAATCTGTCGCCGGGGTTCAATTCTTTTCCGCAATTAGTGCAAAACATATTTTTTCCTCCGTTACGATAACGTTTATCAGTCTCTGATCTGTTTCATCAGTTCTTCCTCGGTGAATTTTCTTCCCGATCTGTTAGTATCTCTGTTGTTCAGTCCGAATCTTCTGTGCGTTCCCTTCTTTGAACGTCTGAGCTGAGGTTCAAGCCTGTAGGCCGCTTCATTCTCAGCCGGGACTTCCTCTTCTTCAGAAAGGACAGCCGCGCCGGACTTCAGTCCGCCTATATCCGGTATCTGATCCGCTTCGTTTTCAAAAGCGTCTGTGTTTTTCTTCTTCTCATGATAATCCGAAGGTAAGTCAGCGTCTTTTTCAAGCTCCTTCAGGAGGTTATCGTTTTCGCTCTGCATAGCCTCAAGTCTGGCGAGCGTAGCTGCGATACCCCATTCAGGACCCTCATCAGCGCTGTCACCGGGTCCGGTCTCTTCAGGCTCTCCGCCGTATCCCTCAGCCCTGATCTCTTCGGCTTCCCTCATGATCTTGGCGAGCGTGTCGCTGTCGTGCAGACCCTGAGCCTGAGCGTCATTGACCTCCTCGATCGTTTCTTCAGCAGGACCTGCCGGAACTTCATAAGTCTCATCTGTCTCAGGCGTTTCCTGTTCGGGCTCCGTTTCAGGCTCGGGCTTTCTCTCCTGTACGAGAGGCGCTATCTCATCGAGATCTATCTTCTCGCCTTCAGCAGGAGGATTCTCTTTCTCAAGTTCAGCCTGACGTTTCTTATAGTCTTCCTTCGCCTTGTCGCAAAGGTCTATCTTCTCAAGGATCTCAGCGATGCGCTCAACGGTGGCCTTCTCCACCTGACGGTCATGCGCTCTCGCTTCCTTTTCCTGAAGCTGCTGCTCCACCCACTCCTGAGCGTCCTGAAGTTCGATGTCATCCAGACTCATGGTCTGTTTCGTCATCCACATCGGAACTGAGATATCGGATGTGTTTACCTTGATGCTCTTCATAAGAGCCTCAGTAACTTCCGGTGACAGGCCCTCATGTCCGAAGGTGTTCTTATCGATGTCGACTTCCCCTACGCCATACCTCTTGTTTACCGCGGCCTCATACAGGTCGGCAGGCTTGGCAGAAGGATCGGCAATGGCTGCCGCCTCAGTCCTGGCAGGTGTAGGTTCTTCACCCGGTACAGACCAGTCTATATCTTCGTATTTAATCTTCTTGGAAGACTTCTTCTCGTCATCCTCTGCCCTTCTTGCGAGGACGATAACTATTATCAAAAGTATGAGCACCACAAAAATCGCTCCTACAAAGAACGTGGTGCTGTCTTCATTATATAAATCGATCAATGGCTTAAATACATCTTTAAGCCACGTTACAAATGAATCAAAGATTCCCAATTGGTGTCTCCTTAACTGATGCTGATGTTAATGTATCGAGATGCTCTGAAAAATTCAGGACATAATAATTCCATTTTGACTATAGATATATGTATTATACAACAAAAGGAATTCCAATGCAATGAATCCAAAAAGAAAACAGAAATAAAACAATGAGAACAAAATAAAAAAATAAAAACTTATCAAAAAACCCGTTGACAAATAACTATCACGGTGTTAATATATCAAATGTTCCGATTGATTGCGGACCATTAGCTCAGCTGGAAGAGCACCTGACTCTTAATCAGGGTGTCCAGGGTTCGAACCCCTGATGGTCCACCAGGTAAAGCCTTGAAAACACTGCGTTTCAAGGCTTTTTTCGTTCCCAAAACACACGCTGAAATATGACTATTTATCACTATTTTATCACTATTGATAAAGGTGGTTAATGGAAGAAATGATATGATTGTTCCTTATAAATGGCAATACAAACCGGGTTCTTCGCCCGGTTTGTATTGCCATTTACCCCCATCATATTGGTGCAAACCAAAGCGATGGGGGTAGTTTCTTGCCCATGTTCAATCACATTATCTATTGCTCTAGTTATTATTCCTATTCCTCATCTCTTGACCCAGTAGGCGATAGTCCCTGAACGCCAGGCTTGTAACACAAATACTTATTTAGCGGACATTTTGTGCCACATAATCCGAGACATGGATTATAATCCATGCAGGTGTATGAATTGCAATCTGGATAATCTGTTGTGCCTTTCGTAAATGTGGGTTTTATTAAATACTTCATTTTTTCCTCCTTATCTGGGCAAGATTATTGACTATATTTTATTGT
>CACZGZ010000026.1 GCA_902780845.1 uncultured Eubacteriales bacterium | reverse complement strand
AGGGATTTGATAAATGCGAGTTTAGCGATACGTGTTTTCATAAAATAATCTGTCTTTCCCAAAGGCTGTCAAAACAGATTATAATTACCGCAGGGCCATAAGTCAATTACAACTCTTGTATGTATGACATATTTCTATACATCCCGGGCGCTATGGCGCTCCGTTCGATATTGTGATATAATGGATACATCTAAGATGATCTCAGGAGGGCAGCTATGTTTAACAAACACGACACAAAGAGAGACGAATTCATGCTGACGGGAAGCTTCGCTTCTCAGGGCTATGACTGGTGGTGGCATTCATTCACCGCCAGAAACGCAGAGACCGGAGAAGAGAGACCCTTCTTCATAGAGTTTTTTACATGTAATCCTGCCTTAGGCGGAATGGACCCGGTGCTGGGCCAGCTCCCCGAGAATCAGAAGATGGGCCGCAAACCTTCATATCTGATGGTAAAAGCAGGCACCTGGGGCAAGGACCACGCCCAGCTTCACAGATTTTTCGGCTGGGGAAACGTGGAGATGAGAGGTAAGGAACCCTTCCACATCGCAGCAGGGGACTGTTTCGTATCAGACCGCGAGACCTTTGGGTCCGTAAGTCTCACAAAAGAGGAGTCCGAAGCTCATCCGGAGTATATGTGCGACTGGGGCGAGATCACCTGGAATCTTAAGATATATAAGGACACGGCATTTAACGTCGGATATGGAGCGAGCACTCCTCTCAGGGCAGCCAAGGCTTTCGAGATGTACTGGCACGCCGAGGGAATGAAGACTCTGTACGAAGGAGAGATCACATATAACGGAGTGAAGTACGTGGTGGATCCTCTGAACTGCTACGGCTATGCTGACAAGAACTGGGGAAAGGGTTTCACCTCACCCTGGGTATGGCTCTCATCCAACAACCTCACCAGCAACCTGACGGGAAAACAGCTTAAAGACAGCGTATTCGATATCGGAGGAGGGAAGCCCAAAGTATACTTCGTTCCTCTGGACAGGAAACTCCTGAGCGCCTTCTGGTATGAGGGAGAGGCCTTCGAGTTCAACTTCAGCAAGTTCTGGACGCTGACCAGGACGAAGTTCGACTTCAGGGAGACCGATGATGAAGTCTTCTGGCACGTATGGCAGGAGACCGTGAGCGCAGCAATGGACGTCAATATCCATTGCCGAAAGGAAGACATGCTCCTCATAAACTACGAGGAGCCTGACGGACGGAAACGTCACAACCGTCTTTGGAACGGAGGAAACGGCGAGGGAGATATCAAACTTTACAGGAAGGTAAAGGGAGGCCTGCAGCTGATAGACGATATCCACGCAAAGAACATCGGCTGTGAATACGGCGAGTTCGACAAATAGAGACAAAAAAACACCCGGTGAAGAACCGGGTGTTATATTTTTTGTTTTATAAGCTCTTATCCACAGCGCCTTCTGCTCTTACCGCGCCGTTGGCGCAGGTGGTCATGCAGGTGGCGACCAGACGGTCGTTTGTATCGTTCATAAGGACAGCTTCAGCTGTCACGAACCTCTCGCCGCAGTGGATGACACGGCCCACGCAGGTGAGCGTGTCTCCGAGGACTGCCTGACTGATGAACCTTATGTCCATATCGACTGTGGGACACCAGTGACCGACAAAGCCGAAGATAGCGGTGCCTGCTGTGTGATCCAGCATGGTGGAGGTGATGCCGCCGTGCAGTATGCCTACGCGGTTGAGCTCCCACTCCTTAACTGTGAACTTTATGGTAACTGTTCCTTCGTAGTAATCCGTATCAGTATACCTGGGTTCCAGTTTACCGTTCACGTCATCGGGATTTGCCCGGCGTTCCTTAAGCATGTATTCAGGGATCCCCTGAACGAATTCAGGCGTCATCAGCGTGACTTTTTTAGTATGGCTTATCCTTGTTTCCATCATTCCTTACCCTTATTGTAATATGCATCTGCTTCTTCCTGAGGTACCATGCTTCCGCCTGTAGCCCAAAGTATATGCGTTCCCGGTTTGTTTACGAGAGCCGGTCCTATGAAGGAAGCGGTGGATGAAGGCTCTATGAAGATGCCTTCAGTATCCTTGAGTTCAGCGAGGAAGGGATAGAGCTCCTCGTCGGTTATTGTATAGCAGCCGTCAACTATGGGTTCCATCAGTTCCGCCACGAGATATGAGGCTCTTCCTACGGCGAGTCCGTCAGCTGCGGTCTTGCCGTCGAGACCGATGTCTGCGCAGGAGATCTTTTCCCTTAAGCCGGTGATCAGGCTCAGGGTCATGCAGGGCGCATGTGTAGGCTCCGCAAAATATATCTTCACGTTGTCGCCGAAGATAGTCTTGAGACCGAAGGCAACTCCGCCGGGAGCGCCGCCGACTCCGCAGGGGATGTATACGTAGAGGGGATTCTCCTCATTTACGACTATGCCCGCTTCCTCCAGCTGGGGAAGTATCCTCCTGGCTGCAACAGAATATCCGAAGAAGAGATCCTTCGATCCTTCGTCATCTACAAAGTGGCAGTAGGGGTCGCCTGCGGAAGCTTTTCTTCCTTCGGCTACTGCTACCTGGTAATCCTGAGGATATTCGATGACCGTAACGCCCTTGGAACGGAGCAGATCCTTCTTCCACTGACGGGCGTCAGCGCTCATGTGAACGGTAACCTTGAAGCCCAGCTTGGCGCTGATGATGCCTATAGAAAGGCCGAGGTTTCCGGTGGAGCCTACCTGTACGGAATACTTTCCGAAGAGATCCCTGAATCTGTCCTCCAGAAGGATGCTGTAGTCGTCGGTTTCCTTAAGCATTCCCTCTTTCATGGCTATTTCCTCAGCCAGTTTGAGCACCTCATAGATGCCGCCTCTAGCCTTGACGGAGCCTGAGACTTTCAGATGGCTGTCCATCTTGAGATAGAGCTTGCCGGGGAAGTCTCCCGTCATCCTGACCAGGGACTTCTTCATCTCAGGGATCTCCCTGAGGGGCGATTCGATGATGCCGGCTGTCTCAGCCGTATCGGGGAAGGCCTTGAGGATGTAAGGGGCGAATCTCTTAAGTCTCGCCTCCGCGTCTTCTATCTCAGCCATGCCGTAGGGGCAGGGGCGTGAACCAACGTCCGGGTTCTGCCAGAATATCTTTTCGTAGCGCGCCATCTTTTCGACGAGTTCGCTGTTTCTCAGTTCTTTGATATCCATCTTCTATTCTCCTTAAAATCCGTCCGAGTAGTTGAAGAGGTCTCTCAGATGTCCTCCTCTGACCTTGGTTTTTTTGCTTTCCGTTGAGCCGTTTCCTGAAATGAAATCGCTGTATCTCAGTATCCTGCAGTCCGCATAGTCTTCACCGGTGTTCAGAAGGGCGAAGGTGCCGCCGGAACCATCCCTGGGTTCTGAGATGCTGCCGGGATTGATAAAGAGGAAGTCTCCCAGATCAGCCTTTTCGGCCCTGTGAGTATGACCGTAGATCGCTCCTCGGCAATCCTCCTGGCAGGCGTAGTAGTAGAGATCCTGCTTGTTGTATCCCACGTTCTGCATGTGGCCGTGGCATACGAAGAAGTTTCCTGCTTCCGTTTCGAGCACCGCGAATTCCTTCTCGTCGAAGGATCCGTCGCAGTTCCCTCTGACTGAAAGCACACGGGCTCCTGTCACAGCATGGATCTTCGATGCGTCGTCGGAATAGTCGCCGCAGTGGACTATCATGTCCACAGGAGAGTCCTTAGTCAGTTTTTTAAAAACGTCGATGACCCGCTGGTATCTGCCATGGGTATCGCTCACTATGAGAATGCGCATATATCACACTTTCCTTTTGATTATTATGAGCTCAGAGCTCAGGAAAAGTATAGCACAAAAGATGTTCCCAAGCAATTCCAATTGTGGTATACTGTATTTGTAAAAGTTTGAGATTATTCAGGCAGAAGCTTTTGCTTCAAGGGTATCCGGAACAATGATGAATGAAGATAAAAAAGGGAATAAAATAATACATTCCATCGTGGACAAAGCCTATTTCAAGATGGGCCTGTCCGTATTTCTCGTGGGTCTGGCGCTGATACTTTGCGTGTACTTCATAAACCACTTCAGCGTGATCTCACAGGCGTGGTCGAAACTGAACAGCATCCTGATGCCGTTCTATCTCGGCATAATAATGGCGTATCTGCTTTGTCCGGTATACAATTCCACGGTTAAGTTCTTCTATTCGAACCTTAAGACGAAAGCCAGGACACCGGGGAAGGCGATGAAGTTCTCAAAGATCATCGGAACGGTCGTGGCACTTCTCGTCATAATCGTGGTGGTCACAGGACTCATCATGATGATCATACCGAACCTCTACGAGAGCCTGACTACGCTGATACCCAGACTTCCCGGATATGTCAATTCCACGGTAGCCGTTATAGAATCTCATCTCGACGACGGCAACATGGTCACCGAATATATCGCAAAGAATCTGGATGCGCTGAACGAAAGGGCTTCGGAATGGTTCAGGAGCAGCCTTCTTCCCGCATCCGAAGTCATCATCAGCAGAGTTTCATCCGGAGTTGTCGCAACTGTCGGAGGCATCTTCGACGTGCTGGTAGCGCTCATCATCTGCGTATACATCCTTAACTCCAAGGAACTCTTCATGGCGCAGGGGAAGAAGTTCATAAACGCCGTCTTTACAAAGGAACACGCTGAAGCTATCTTCGAACTGGGAAGACTTTCCAACAATACCTTCGGCGGTTTCATCAACGGCAAGATAATAGATTCCATAATCATCGGTATCATCTGCTTCATAGCGATGACGATCCTCAAGCTCCCTATGGCGATGATGATCTCCGTTGTAGTAGGAGTTACAAATATCATCCCGTTCTTCGGACCTTTCATCGGAGCTGTTCCTTCGGCACTGCTCCTCGTACTGATCAAGCCTATGGCAGCACTGGAGTTCATCATCCTGATCATCGTTCTCCAGCAGCTGGACGGAAACATCATAGGACCGAAGATTTTGGGAAAGGCGACGAAGCTTGCAAGTTTCTGGGTAATGTTCGCCATCATAGTCGGTGGAGGGCTCTTCGGCTTCCTCGGAATGATCCTGGGCGTTCCCGTTTTCGCAGTGTTCTATACGTATGCTGCGCGCGGCATAAACAAACTGCTCAAAAAGAAAAATATAGATTCAGATACGCTGGCATATGAGGATTTCTCAAAATACGGAGCCAGCAAGACCGAACTCTTCGGTATGGAAAGGGTAACAGATGGACCTGAAGAAACTAAAGATATTATTTCCTGATCTTAAGATATATACTGACGTATCCATGGCAGAATACTGCTCCTTCAGAGCAGGCGGCAGGGCAACAGCCCTCATCATGCCCGGGAACATCAGCGAACTCAGAGGCGTTCTCAGCTATATGAACGATGAAAACATACCTCATATCATACTGGGAAACGGCTCAAACACCCTGTTCAGCGACGGAGATCACGAACTCGCTGTCATCAAACTCGATGACAAGAGCGAAGACTTCAGCTTCATAAGATTCAACGGAACAGAAAAAGACGAAGAAATAACAGCAGAGGCAGGAGCGGCAGGACTGCTCTCTGTTTTTGCGAGAAGGGTATCCCAGGAACCCTGGTCGCTGACCGGCACCGAGGGTCTGTCGGGAATACCGGGTTCCGTAGGCGGGGCTGTATTCATGAATGCAGGAGCCTACGGATACGAGACCAAAGATATCCTGGTATCTGCGCATGCGGTGTCCGCGGACGGAACCGATGAGAGAGATTTCACACCTGAAGAGATGGGCCTCTCATACAGGCACAGCAACTTCATGGAAAACGGATATATAATCACGTCTGCTGTGTTCAGACTCAGGAAGGACGATCAGCAGGCAATAAAGGACCGCATGGCAGACTTCACGGAGAGAAGAGTGACCAAGCAGCCACTGCAGTATCCTTCCGCGGGATCCACATTCAAACGCCCTGAAGGATATTTTGCGGGCAAACTCATAGAGGATGCGGGACTCAAGGGAGCATGCGTAGGTGCAGCACAGGTGTCCGAACTTCATGCGGGCTTTGTGATCAACCGCGGCGGAGCGTCCGCAGACGAGATACTTGGACTGATAAATAAAGTAAGGGACACGGTTTACAGGGATTCAGGAATAACTCTTGAACCCGAGGTAAGGCTGATCCTTAACAGAGATCTGGATTCATTTGAGTATTGACGGCTTTTGATAAAGGGGAAGTATGGACAACAGAAGCATCATCGAACAGTACAGGATGGTATATGACCATCACACGCATACGACATATTCACACGGGACAGGCAGCATTCTGGACAATGCAAGGATCGCCCATGAGAAGGGTCTTAAATCCATCGCTATCACGGATCACGGTCCGGGAAACTTCTTCTACGGTATGAAGATGGAACTGATCCCTAAGATGAGGGAGGACATAAAGGCAGCCAGGGAGATCTATCCGGACGTTAAGATATTCCTCGGGGTAGAGGCGAACACCATACTGAAGGTGCCTTATCTGGATGTCAAACCAATAGAATGGGATAAGCTGGACATAGTCCTGGCGGGATATCATTTTGCGGTATTCGGCTCGGGAATGATCCCCAACAGGCTCGGACTGAAAAGCCAGAGCCTTCTCGTTCAGAATACGGACATGATCCTGAACGCGCTGTATTACAGCGAGGAAAGCGGCAATCACATAGATATCCTTACTCATCCGGGAGATAAAGGCCCCTTCGATATAGACAATATCGCAAGAGCCTGTGAGGATACGGGGACTTTGATGGAGATAAACGGCAAGCACCCGCATCTCGATATCGAGGGAATAAAGACGGCGGCGAAGTATGACGTGAAGTTCGTCATAAGCTCCGACGCCCACGTTCCCGAAAACGTAGGCGTTTTCGAGCCGCAGCTCATGAGAGCGCTGGAGGCGGGGCTTGATCCCGAAAGGATAGTTAATATCGCTAAAAGGTAGGTATAATGGAAGTAGTAATCATTACAGGACTTTCCGGCGCCGGAAAGACCAAGGCAGTTGAGTGGTTTGAGGACAAGGGCTATTATTGCGTGGATAATATCCCGCCTGCCCTTATCAAGAACTTCATAGAACTCAGCATGGCCGGAACAAAGAAAATAAAAAAGGCGGCTTTTGTGACTGACATCAGGGGAGGGGATTTCCTCGCGGATGCCAGGGCCGTTATAGAAAGCCTGAAGAACGATGAAAACATCAGCTTCAAGATGCTTTTCATAGAGGCTTCCAATGAAGCGCTGATCAGAAGATACAAAGAGACCAGAAGGATGCATCCTCTTTCCAACAGGCCCATAAACGATGCGATCATAGAAGAGGAAAAGAAGATCCTGAGCGACCTCCGCACAGAGGCAAACTATATAATAGATACGTCCAGGATGAAGGTCTCCGAGTTCGGGGATGAGATGTCGAAGATATTTGAGTCAGGGAATGAAGGGAAGACTTTCATTCTGAATATAATGTCTTTCGGCTTCAAGAAAGGTCTTCCGCAGGAAGCCGACTGGGTAGTGGATGCCAGGTTCATCCCTAATCCGTACTACGTCCAGTCCCTGAGGAAACTTACCGGAAACAATAAGAAGGTAGCAAATTACGTCCTGGGCAAGGACGTCACCAAGGAATTCCTCAACAGATATACCGAGCTTATCAGGAGGGAAATACCGAACTATATCAAGGAAGGTAAGTACAGCCTGACGATCGCCATCGGATGCACCGGAGGCCAGCACAGATCGGTCGCCCTTGCAAACGAGATCGCAAGGATATTCAGGGAAGAAGGCAGAAGAGTTACCCTTGAACACAGGGAACTTTCGTGATATAATAACATGTGGTAATATTTTAGTATTACATATACTATCAACATTTTTATTTTTAACATAAACGTAAAAGGAGAGTAACATGGAGAAACTTATTATCAGCGCATGTATTTGCGGAGCTGAAGTAACCAAGGAAAACAACCCTGCAGTTCCTTACACTGTAGAAGAGATCGTAAGAGAAGCTAAGTCTGCTTATGATGCAGGTGCAGCTCTTATCCACCTTCACGTAAGATGGGACGATGGAACACCTACACAGGACAAGGGAAGATTCCAGGAATGCGTTGACGCTATCAGAAAGGTATGCCCTGATGTAATCATTCAGCCCTCCACAGGCGGAGCAGTTGGTATGACAGACCTTGAGAGATTACAGTCCACAGAGATAACTCCTACCCCTGAAATGGCAACACTTGACTGCGGTACCTGCAACTTCGGAGGAGACGAGATCTTCATCAATACAGACAACACCATCAACAACTTCGGAGACATCATGAAGGAAAGAGGAATCAAGCCTGAATGCGAAGTATTCGATAAGGGCATGATCGACTTAGCTCTTAAGGCAGCTAAGAAGGGTCACATCGACTATCCTATGCACTTCGACTTCGTACTCGGAGTTCAGATGACTGCTACAGTAAGAGACCTGGTATACATGGCAACTTCCGTTCCTGCAGGTTCCACATGGACTGCAACCGGTATCGGCAAGACCTGCTGGGATATCGTAGCTGCTACTATCGCACTCGGCGGACACGTTCGTGTTGGTTTCGAGGACAACGTATACATGTCCAAGGGCGTTCTTGCTAAGTCCAACGGAGAAATGGTAGAGAGAGTTGTTCAGATGGCTAAGCTCATGAACAGAGAGATCGCTACACCTGATGAAGCAAGACAGATCCTCGGCCTTAAGCCCAGAGCATAATAACTGATCATCTAAGAGCTTCTGCATTTTGCAGAGGCTCTTTTTATGTCCGTTAAGGTGAATCGAAATCTTGTACAAATTTTAATACAAAACTATTGACTTTTATTTGATAGAGGAGTAAAATACAATTACACGGAGGCGGGAATGTGTTATACATTTCCGCCTGTTTTATTTAGTATTTTTTTTAACAAAAAATCGAAGTTATGTCATTCGCGTCGGAAACCAAAAATGAATTAGCAAGGATCGAACCCGAGAAAAAGTGCTGCCAGCTGAGCGAGATAGCCGCGTATATCAGGACTGCAGGATCGATCGGAATAGTGGGCTTCGGAAGATTCAGGATAACCATAACTACCGATAACGCTGCTGTAGCCAGACACTACAAGAAACTTATCAAATCGTATTTTGATATCGAAACGAATCTGGATATAACTGAGGGCGGGGCTGTAGGAAAAAACAGAAAAGAAAAGAAATACAACTACAGCATCACCATAGACCCGGATAACAATTCAGAGGCTATCCTGAGAGAATGCGGGATACTGATGATAAGAGAAGGACACAACTATTTTGCGGATGGTATCTACAGCGGACTCATAAAATCAAAATGCGACAGGAGAGCCTACCTCAGAGGAATATTCCTGGGGGTCGGCACCATGTCAAACCCTGAAAAAGCCTACCATCTGGAGTTCGTTATGAATTCTGAGGCCATGGCAAATGACCTGAAAAAGCTGATCAATTCGTTTACGGATCTCTCCGCCAAGGTCGTGGCCCGCGGAAAGAAATACATAGTCTACATGAAGAAAGCCGACTATATCTCGGATACGCTGGCCATCATGGGAGCATCGGGACAGGTGCTGAAACTTGAGGATATCAGGATAAGAAAATCCATGATGAACACCGCAAGACGCGCTATGAACTGCGACAGCGCGAACGTGGACCGCGTGATAGACGCTTCAATGAAGCAGGTCGAGTCGATAAGGCTGATCGCTGAGAACAAGGGCCTCAACTGGCTGGAGCCCAAGCTTCTGGAGGTTGCCGTAATAAGGCTTGAACATCCGGAGGCGTCACTTCAGGCACTTGGCGAGATGTGCGATCCTCCTCTTAAAAAGTCGGGAGTGAATAACCGTCTGAGGAAGATAGAAGAGATAGCCGACAGGATCCGGACGGGAAGCTGACAAAAATGTTCTGATTATATTGTATACATTTTTTTGTTGAAAGACCCTAATTTTCTGAAAATTAATTGTTCGAATAATATAATTCTATGTTATAATGGTCGAAATTGCTGTTCGACTTTATATAGTTAAACGAATCTGAGTAAAGGAGAAGGAAGAGTGTTTACGGAAGAATTAACTGCTATCAGAGAAGCTGAAGAACAGTCCGAAGCGATCAAAAAGAACGTGAAGGCTGAAGCTAAGCGCATGATAGAAGCAGCCAAAGCGGAAGCCGAAAAGATACTCGACGATGAGGAGACAAAAGCCAAGGAGATATACGATTCCCTCATCAGGGAGGGTATGGATGAGGCTGATACCGAATACGAAGCGGCCATAGAAAAGGCGCATATCGATGCCGAGAACATGGTCAAGGCAGCTGAAGCAAAGAAAGATGAAGTTATAGATCATATTGTAGAAAGGATAGTGAGATCCGGTGTCAATAGTTAAAATGCAAAAGGTGTCGGTCATCGGCCTTGATAAGATCAAGGGCAGGCTCATAGCCCGGATGATGGACCTGGAAGCAGTTGAACTTACGGATCAGACGGAAAAACTCTCGGAAGAGTTCTGGTCGGAGAACACGGTACAGGACGGAGCGCAGGATCAGGTCACATACTTTGAGGGCAAGATCGCACACGCTTCCCAGGCACTGGATATCATCGATCAGTACGGAGAACTTAAGAGCCCGCTTTTCAAGACAAGAAGGATAATAACCAGAGAAGAAGCGGATTCCATACCTTCCAAGGAGATCGAGACGGAGGATATCATCGCAAAACTGATCAGCCTGAATGATGAGCTGAGATCCAAACGCGATGAGATCAACAGGCTGGACGTTGACAGCATCATGCTGGAACCGTGGACAGCTTACGACGTCCCTCTTGATCAGTCTTCCACCGAGACAGTGACCACCATAATGGGAGTGCTTCCCGTAGCCTATGAAGTTAATAAGGCTGAGGAAGCTGTAAAGGTCGTTACCGAAAGATACGTAATGAAACAGGTCAACGAGGACAAGACCATGAGATATCTGGCTTTCCTTATTCCGAAGGACTCTGAGCAGGAGGTACAGCAGGCCCTTAAGGATGAAGGGTTCCAGCCTCTGGAACTGCAGAGATTCGAAGGAACGGTGACTGAAAACATCCAAAAGAATTCACAGAAAAGGCTCAAACTTCAGGAAGAGATCGACAGCGTCCTGTCTGAGATCAAAGAGCTGGCAGCTGAAAAGCCGCATATCGAAGATTATCAGGACATACTGACGATCGAACTTGACAAAAAGAAGACCAGGTCGAAACTCCTGAAGACAAAGAAGACCTTCTACATGGAAGGCTGGGTGCCTGAGGGAAAGATCGAACAGGTCAGGGAACTTCTGGATGCAAACGACTGCTATTATGAATTCAGGGATCCCGAAGAGGGAGAAGAAGTTCCGGTGCTTCTCAAGAACAACAAGTTCGTGGAGCCCATAGAAGCGGTAACCGAGATGTACTCGCTGCCCGCTTACGGATCTATAGATCCCACATCGATATTCTCGATCTGGTACATCATCTTCTTCGGACTGATGTTCAGTGACGCGGGCTACGGACTTCTGATGATCATAGTCTGCTCAGTTGTCCTTAAGAAGTATAACCTTGAAGGCACGATGTACAAGATGCTGAAGGGATTCCTGTACTGCGGCGTATCCACCTTCTTCTGGGGCGCAATGTTCGGAAGCTGGTTCGGAGATCTGGTATCCGTGGTATCATCCACCTTCTTCGGAAAAGAGATAGCGATCAAGCCCATCCTGTTCGACCCGCTGTCGAACCCGATGCCTCTCCTGATCGCGTCTATCGCGCTTGGAGTCGCGCATCTGTTCCTGGCTCTTGGTATCGCAGGATACAAGCTGCTTAAACAGGGCAAACTGTTTGACTTCATCTGCGACATCGTTCTGTGGTATGCAACTGTCGCAGGCCTGATACTCTGGCTTGCAGGAAGCGCCATAGGTCCGACGGCGACGACGATAGGAAAGTATGTGTCGATCATCGCGATAGTCGGCCTGGCACTCACAGGAGGCAGGGACCGCAAGGGCTTCGGAAAGGTCATCGGAGGCTTCTCCAATGTTTACGATATCACGAGCTGGCTCTCGGATATAATGTCCTACGCCAGGATCATGGCTCTGGGCCTCGCTACGGGAGCTATCGCACAGGTAGTAAACACCATAGGAACTCTCGCAGGCGGCGGCGTCAAGGGAGCGATATTGTTCATCATCGTATTCCTTCTCGGACATACGCTGAACTTCGGAATAAACGTCATCGGTGCTTTCATCCATTCGGCACGTCTCCAGTTCGTAGAATTCTTCGGAAAGTTCTACGAGGACGGCGGCGAACCATTTGCACCGCTTAAAAAGAATACTAAGTATATAAAAATCGAGAATCAATAACTCTCAAGGAGGAAAAGACAATGTTAACAGACGGTAATGGATTAGCTCTTATAGGAGCAGCGATCGCAGCTTGCGCAGGCTGTGGATCCGGTATGGGTGTTGGTATCGCAGGTCAGGCTGCTGCAGGAGTAGTAGCAAGCGATCCTAAGAAATTCGGTAGGACCCTCTTACTTCAGGCCCTTCCCGGAACTCAGGGTATTTATGGCGTAGTAATCGCGTTCCTTATCTTTGTAAAGACCGGTTTCCTTTCAGGCGGTGCAGTAGATCTGACTGTAACTCAGGGATTATACTTCCTGGCAGCAGGCATCCCCATCGGCGTTGTAGGTTTTGCATCCGGTATCGGACAGGGCCGCGCTGCAGCTTCCGCACTTCAGCTCATGGCTAAGCGTCAGGATCAGATGGGTAAAGGTATCGTATACACCGTAATGGTAGAGACCTACGCTATTTTCGCATTTGTAGTTTCCATCCTTATCTGGAGCAACATCACCTTATAATCAATAGGAAAAAAAGAGTTTGCTATAGATCAAGAAGAAAATGAGGAAGAAACTATGAGTATAGAAAAAATCACATCAACGATACTGGACGAGGCCAAAGAGGTTGAAAGAGAAGCCTTGGAGGAAGCCCGGCAGCAATGTGATCAGATCATAGAAGAAGCTCAGAAGAAAGCTCAGGCTCACATGGAAGCCATGGTCAAAAAGGGACACGAGGAGAAGGAAAAGATCATTCTCAGACGTCAGTCCGTAGCGTCCATAGATTCCAAGAAGGTGCTCCTCGAAAAGAAGCAGGAGATCATCAAGGAATGTTTTGATGAATCCATCACGAGGATAACGAATCTTCCCAGAGAAGAGTACATCAACTATCTCGTACAGGTCGGCATCAATTCCGAAATGTACGGAGGTCTGCTCACATTCAATGAAAAAGAAAGAACCACCATCGCTCCCGAGGTCATAAAGAGACTGAACGAAGCGACTGAAGAAAAGCGTCTTGAAAAATACGGCGAAAGACCTTACAGTGAGAGCTTCACTCTTAACGAGGTATCGGAGCCCATCACCGGAGGATTCTGGATCAGATATCGTCTGACCTATGCCGACAACACCGTAGGAACCCAGGTGGATTTCGCAAGAACGGAAATGGCGGCAGAAGTTTCAAGGATGCTGTTTGAGGAGGAGTAAAATGAGCGACTATATTTTCCCTTGTGTCGTCGTACGTTCCAGGGAAGTCGACCTTCTCAGCCGCGAAGAGACCCTTAAGCTTCTGGAACTGGATTCCGTACAGGATATCATGAACGTCCTGGCTGAACACGGTTACGGAGACGGTAAGGAACTGGAGAATCCCAGGGATTTCGAAGCTATCCTTTCAAAGAACATGGAAGAGATGTACGCTGACATCTACAGCACCATCCCCGATGAAAAGGAACTGAATTTCTTCAAATATCCCAACGATTATCACAACCTTAAAGTTCTCCTCAAGGCCGAGTTCCTCAAGACAGACGCAAGCCACCTCCTGATCGATTCCGGTACCATACCGGCAGCGCAGATGGAGGAGATGCTGAGACGCCGTGACTTCACCCAGATGACGGTGGAGATGAGGGCCGCAGTGGATGAGGCGATAGAACTCTTTGCCAAGTCCCGCGATCCCCAGGAGATAGACATCAGGCTGGACAAGGCGTGCTATAAGGATATGCTCACGGACGCTGAGGAATCCGGAAACGATTTCCTCAAGGAATACGTAATGCAGCTCATCGACATGCTGAACGTGGATTCCTTTGTAAGACTTAAGGAAGTCGGAAAGCCCAGATCGTTCTACAAGAGAGTCTTCCTTGAGGGAGGAAATCTCGACGAGAATGCCATCGAACAGAGAGCGCAGGCTCTCGTGAACGAGGTAGGCGTTTCCGGAGTTGAGAAGGCGCTGGACAACAAGAAGATGGAATATGTGAAGGACGCGTTATACGTGCCTTTCGGCATAGAACCGGTAGTCGGCTATCTTCAGGCAAAGGAGACAGAGGTAATGAATCTCAGGATGATACTTACCGGCAAGATCTCCGGCATGGACGATGCATTGATAAGAGAAAGGCTGAGGGATACATATGTATAAGATCGGAGTAATAGGAGACAGAGAATCCATATTGGGCTTCAAGGCCGTGGGTCTGGATGTTTTCCCAGTCGATGATCCCGAAGAAGCCAGGAAGATCCTTAAGAGGATCGCAAAAGAAGATTTTGCAATAATCTACATAACAGAACAGGTCTATCAGTTCATGATGGATGAGGTAGACGAATATACAGACTCCAGGCTCCCGGCGATAATTCCTATCCCGGGTAAGGACGGTACTTTGGGAATAGGCATGACTTCAGTTAAGAAGTCGGTAGAAAGAGCCGTTGGAGCAGACATACTCTTTGGAGGTGACAATTAATGAGTCAAGGAAAAGTATTTAAGATATCCGGCCCCCTTGTAGTCGCATCGGGAATGGAAGATGCAAACATGTACGACGTTGTCCACGTAGGAAAGCAGGGACTTATCGGCGAGATCATCGAGATGAGAGGCGACCGTGCATCTGTTCAGGTATATGAAGAGACCGCAGGTATCGGCCCCGGAGTACCTGTAGAATCGACAGGAGCTCCTCTTTCCGTAGAGCTCGGGCCCGGACTCATCGAGACCATGTATGACGGTATCCAGAGACCCCTTGAGGAGATGGTAAAGGCAGTAGGCCCCAACATCACAAGAGGTATCAAGGTGCCTGCTCTCAACCGTGAAAAGGTATGGGAGTTCGAACCTTGCGTAAAGGTCGGCGACTATGTGGAAGGCGGCGACATTATCGGTTCCGTCCCCGAGACCGTACTGGTAGATCATAAGATCATGGTGCCCAACGGAGTAAAGGGCACAGTTGAGTGGATCGAGAAGGGAGAATACCACGTAGATCAGACTGTCTGCAAGGTAAAGCTTTCCGCACCTTATCCTCTCGAACACCTTGAGGCAGGCGATATCAAGGAGCTGAGCCTCATGCAGAAATGGCCTGTAAGACGAGGCAGACCTTACAGGGAGAAACTTACTCCTGAGATGCCGCTTATCACAGGACAGCGTGTAATCGACACCATGTTCCCCATCGCCAAGGGCGGTGTTGCTGCAGTTCCCGGACCCTTCGGTTCAGGCAAGACCGTAGTACAGCACCAGCTGGCCAAGTGGGCAGACGCTGATATCGTAGTCTACATCGGCTGCGGAGAGCGTGGAAACGAGATGACAGACGTACTTATGGAATTCCCCGAACTGACTGACCCTCGTTCAGGCGAACCCCTTATGAAGCGTACCGTGCTCATCGCCAACACCTCCGATATGCCTGTAGCTGCCCGTGAAGCGTCAGTATATACAGGAATCACCATCGCCGAGTACTTCAGAGACATGGGTTACTCCGTGGCCCTTATGGCTGACTCCACATCCCGTTGGGCTGAGGCTCTCCGTGAGATGTCAGGACGTCTGGAGGAGATGCCCGGTGAAGAAGGATATCCCGCATACCTTGCATCCCGTCTTGCTCAGTTCTATGAGAGAGCAGGCCGTACCATCTCACTCGGACAGGAGGGAAGAATGGGTGCACTTTCAGTAATCGGAGCCGTATCTCCTCCGGGAGGCGACATTTCCGAGCCTGTATCCCAGGCTACGCTCAGGATCGTAAAGGTATTCTGGTGTCTGGATTCCGCCCTCGCATATGCGAGACACTTCCCTGCCATCAACTGGCTACAGTCATATTCGCTCTATGTGGATAAACTTGAGAGATGGTATGAGGACAACGTATCAAAAGACTTCCCTAAGATGAGAGCGAGAACCCTCGCACTCCTTCAGGAAGAAGCTGAACTGAACGAGATCGTACAGCTGGTCGGAGTCGACTCCCTTTCATTCGAAGACAGAATGAAGCTGGAAGTCTGCAAATCCATCCGTGAGGACTATCTCCACCAGAACGCTTTCCACGATATAGACACATATACATCGATGAACAAGCAGTACAAGCTGCTCAAGCTCATCCTGGCTTACTACGATATGGGTCTTGACGGTATCAAGAGGGGAGCACCCTTCACCAAGATCATGAACCTTCCCGAAAGAGAAGACATAGGAAGATTCAAATACATCGAAGAGAAGGGCATAGACGCTGCATTTGACGATCTCATGCAGCAGATGAGAAACGAGATCAATGAACTGGTAGCAAAGGAGGCAGAACAGGATGATTAAGGAATACAGAACCATCAGTGAAGTTGTAGGACCTCTGATGCTCGTAAAGGACGTAGAAGACGTAACCTACGACGAACTGGGAGAGATCCTGATGCCTTCAGGAGAGACCAGACTCTGCAAGGTACTTGAAGTAAACGGACACAACGCTCTGGTACAGCTGTTCGAGGCATCCACAGGTATCAACCTCAAGGAATCCACAGTAAGATTCCTTGGACACGGCACTGAACTCGCCGTTTCAGCAGACATGCTGGGAAGAGTATTCGACGGTATGGGAAGACCCAAGGACGGAGGTCCCGATATCATCCCCGAAAAGATGATGGATATCAACGGACTTCCCATGAACCCTGCAGCCCGTGACTACCCCGCGGAGTTCATCCAGACCGGAGTATCCGCCATCGACGGACTGAACACTCTGGTAAGAGGACAGAAGCTCCCTATCTTCTCCGCTTCCGGTCTTCCTCACGCTGACCTGGCAGCTCAGATCGCACGTCAGGCCAAGGTAATCGGAGGAGAAGCAGGAAACTTCGCCGTAGTATTCGCAGCCGTAGGTATCACACACGAGGAAGCTGAGTTCTTTGCATCAGACTTCAGAAGAACAGGAGCTATCGACAGAACAGTAATGTTCATGAACCTGGCTAACGACCCCGCCGTAGAGCGTATCGCTACCCCTCGTATGGCTCTTACAGCAGCTGAGTACCTGGCATTCGACCTCGGCATGCACGTACTGGTAATCATTACCGATATCACAAACTATGCGGAAGCTCTACGTGAGGTATCCGCAGCTAAGAAGGAAGTTCCCGGAAGACGTGGATATCCCGGATATCTTTACACCGACCTCGCCACCATGTATGAGAGAGCAGGCCGTAAGAAGGGCTTCCCGGGATCCATAACCATGATCCCCATCCTGACAATGCCTGAAGAGGATAAGACACATCCTATCCCCGACCTTACAGGATATATCACAGAGGGACAGATCATCCTTTCCCGTGACCTTTACAGAAAGGGAATCCAGCCGCCTATCGACGTACTGCCTTCACTTTCACGACTTAAGGATAAGGGTATCGGCAAGGGCAAGACCAGAGAAGACCACGCAGACACCATGAACCAGCTGTTCGCGGCATATGCAAAGGGTAAGGAAAACCTGGAACTGGTAGCTATCTTAGGAGAGGCTGCACTTTCAGAAGTAGACCTGAAGTACGCTAACTTCTCCAAGGAATTCGAGAAATTATACGTATCCCAGGGATATGACACAGACAGATCGATCGAAGAGACTCTGAATACAGGATGGAAGCTCCTGAGACTTCTTCCGAAGTCAGAACTCAAGCGTATCAAGGACGAATATCTTGACAAATATTACGAGGAGTAAATCATGGAAAGATTAAATGTTAATCCTACCAGAATGATGCTCACGACCCTGAAGAAGAGACTGGCCACTTCAGTAAGAGGCCATAAACTCCTTAAGGACAAGCGTGATGAGCTGATGAAGGAATTCCTCGAACTGGCAAGGGTCAACAAAGAACTGAGAGACGAGGTTGAGAAACAGCTCGGCCACGTCTACGGAAGTTTCTCCGTTGCCTCTGCCGTTATGAGCAACGAGGTCCTTGAAGAAGCTCTCATGTTCCCCAAACAGGGCGTAGAGCTTGAGGTAGGCAGCCAGAACGTCATGAGCGTGGACGTACCCGTCTTCGACTTCAAGACGACTGCTGATGATCCCACTGACATCTATCCATACGGTTATGCAAACACCTCCGGTGAACTGGATATGGCGATAAGCGATCTGTCAAGCGCTTTCCCTCTCATGCTCCGTCTTGCGGCCAAGGAAAAAGAAGCACAGATGCTGGCCGCAGAACTCGAGCGTACCAGAAGAAGGGTAAACGCTCTCGAATACGTCAAGATCCCTCAGCTTGAGATGACCATCAGGTATATCAGGATGAAGCTCGACGAAAACGAGAGAGGAAACCAGACCAGACTTATGAAGGTCAAGGAGATGATTTTGGAGCAGTCCATCAAGGAGAGAAGAGAGTTCGACGAGAAGGCGTTCAACGAGAGCATCAATCCCGGTGAGACAGCTAAGATCAAGAGAGAGACCGCTGTGGAAGAGGAGACCTTCCAGCTTCCTCCGGATCCTCCTACCAGGAAGATGTAAGAAATGGATGTAAAAGAAAAAATACAAAAGATATTGGACGACGATATCAACGTAAAACTGATACTTCACGGGGGTGGGGCAAGCCTCACCTCCTGTGAGGACGGGATCGCGAAGATAAAGTTTACGGGAGCCTGTGCTGCATGTATGTCGCAGACGGATACCTTTGATCA
>CACZGZ010000025.1 GCA_902780845.1 uncultured Eubacteriales bacterium | reverse complement strand
TACTACAAGCGCTATCAGCAGGATACCCTCCTTGTCGTAACGTCAATGCCTCAGGAAATAATCGCAAAGATATATGAGCTGACTCATCATGACGCCACCATCATCAAAGGAGAAGGCGGATATTCGGGAGAAAGCAAGAATATCCTCTATTCGGTGATCGGAAGAGATCAGTCAGATAAGGTTATAAAGGCCATCAAGGACATCGATCCCGCGGCATTCACGAACGTTATAAAGACAGATCAGGTGAACGGCAGATTCTATATGACGCCTAAGAACTGAACTATACAGGAGAGACATCATGGCAATCGACAAAGTAAGAGAGTATTTTCGTAAATTCGGTATAGAAGACCGCATCATGGAGTTCGATGTGAGCTCGGCGACGGTTGAACTGGCAGCTCAGGCCGTAGGCGTTGAGGGAGCCAGGATCTGTAAGACCATGTCCTTTAAGGACGGAGAAGATGGCTGCATCCTGGTGCAGCTTGCAGGAGATGCAAGGATAGATAACAGGAAGTTCAAGGACACCTTCCATCATAAGGCTTCGATGCTGAGCGCTGAAGAGGTGGTTGCCTTCACTGGGCATGCCATCGGCGGAGTCTGCGCCTTCGGAATAGAGAATCCAAATGTTAAGATATACTGCGATGAATCCATGAAGAGATTCGAGTCGGTATTCCCGGCATGCGGTTCATCAAATTCCGCAGCTGAGTTCACACCGGAAGAACTGTATAAGTACTCCGGAGCGATAGGCTGGGTGGATATAGCTAAACTTCCTGAATAAGATAAAAACAAAACGCGCCATGCGGCGCGTTTTTTATTCCAGTCGTACTTTGTATTCGAATATCTGGTCTCTCAGCTGGGCAGCGCGTTCGAACTGAAGGTCCTTTGCGGCCTGCTTCATTTCCTTTTCCAGCTTCTTCACGTAGTCCTGAAGTTCCTTCTTCGTCAGTTCCAGAGGAGACTTGCCCTTGTAGAATTCCATCTCCTTGTCTGCTGCCTTGGTAGCTTCGATAACGGAGCGGACGGACTTCTTGACGGACTCCGGAGTGATGCCGTGAGCCTCGTTATATTCGTTCTGTATTTTTCTTCTTCTGTCGGTCTCGTCGATCGCGGCCTTCATGGCTTTGGAGATGCCGTCAGCGTACATGATGACCCTGCCGTCAACATTTCTCGCGGCACGGCCGATGGTCTGGATGAGGGAAGTCTCAGTTCTCAGGAAACCTTCCTTATCGGCATCCAGTATGGCGACCAGCGCGACTTCCGGGATATCCAGTCCTTCACGGAGAAGGTTGATACCTACGAGCACGTCGAAGACTCCCATTCTCAGGTCACGGATTATTTCCATACGTTCCAGCGTATCCACGTCGGAGTGGAGATAGCGGACTTTGATGTTCACGCCCTTAAGATAATCGGTCAGGGACTCCGCCATCTTCTTCGTAAGGGTGGTGACAAGCACCTTCTCGCCCTTGGCGGTAGTCTTTCTGATCTCTCCTATGAGATGGTCGATCTGTCCCTTGGTGGGCTGTACCTCGATAGGAGGGTCCAGAAGTCCTGTTGGACGGATCAGCTGTTCAGCGTTTATACCGCCGGACTTCTCCTTTTCGTAATCAGCAGGGGTAGCAGAGAAGAATACCACCTGATTTATCATCTTCTCCCACTCTTCGAATTTGAGAGGTCTGTTGTCGAGAGCTGAAGGGAGCCTGAATCCATAGTCAACCAACGATGTTTTTCTGGAAAGGTTTCCGGCATACATGCCGTGGAGCTGTGGAAGCATGGCGTGGGACTCATCGATTATCATCAGGAAGTCGTCCGGGAAGTAGTCGATCAGGGTATAGGGCTTCTCGCCGGGCTTGGCTCCCGCCAGGTGTCTGGTATAGTTCTCGATGCCCTTGCACATACCGATCTCTCTCAGCATTTCAAGGTCGTATCTGGTACGCTGCTCTATCCTCTGGGCTTCCAGAAGTTTGCCGCGGTCCTTGAACCACTGGATGCGCTCCTCAAGTTCCTCGTTTATCGTGGAAATGGCGTGCTCCATGTTCTCCGGAGACGTTACGTAGTGCGAAGCAGGGTAGATCGAGATATGGTTTCTGATACCTATGATCTCGCCGGTCACGGGATTCATTTCCTTGATGCTGTCGATCTCATCCCCGAAGAGTTCGACTCTTACGGCGGAATCGTTTCCCGCAGGGTAGATGTCGATCACGTCGCCTCTTACCCTGAAGGTTCCGCGTTCAAAGGCCATATCGTTTCTCGTATACTGAAGATCCACAAGTTTTCTCAGGATGTCGCGGCGGGATTTCTCCATGCCGGGCCTCAGACTGAGCATCTGATTCACATAGTCAAAAGGCGATCCGAGTCCGTAGATACAGGAGACTGAAGCTACTATGATGACGTCGCGTCTCTCTGCGAGGGCGGCGGTAGCCGAGTGCCTCAGTTTCTCGATCTCGTCGTTTATGTCGGAATCCTTCTCGATATATGTGTCAGTCGAAGGCACGTAGGCTTCCGGCTGGTAGTAGTCGTAATATGATACAAAGTATTCCACCGCGTTCTCGGGGAAGAATTCCTTGAACTCGCCGTGGAGCTGTGCAGCTAATGTTTTGTTGTGTGAGATGACGAGGGTGGGCTTCTGGACCTTTTCGATCAGCTTCGCCATGGTGAAGGTCTTGCCGGAGCCCGTAACTCCCATCAGGGTCTGGAAACGCTTGCCGGATCTGATGCCCTCGGCAAGTGTCTCTATAGCCTTGGGCTGATCGCCCATAGGCTCAAAATCCGCATGTACTCTGAATTCAGTCATGTTTTTTCCTCCTTTTGACATTATACTATCAAGGCAGGTCTATGGCAAGAATTATCGAACAGATGTTCCAAAAAATGCTACCCAAATCATATTAATTGTGATATAATACCTTTACTATGCAGAATGAAATTATTATTAGAGGCGCAAACGAAAACAACTTAAGAAAACTCAACGTCAGGATACCCAGGGACAAGCTGGTGGTGCTGACAGGACTGTCCGGTTCCGGCAAGTCTTCACTTGCTTTTGATACCATTTATGCGGAGGGACAGAGAAGGTATATGGAATCTCTTTCATCATATGCCCGCCAGTTCCTCGGTCAGATGGAGAAGCCGAACGTGGAATACATTGAAGGTCTTAGCCCGGCTATTTCCATAGATCAGAAGACCACCAACAGGAACCCCAGGTCCACCGTAGGTACAGTAACCGAGATACACGATTACTTCAGACTTCTCTTTGCGAGGATAGGAAAGCCGCACTGTCCGATATGCGGTAAGCCCATATCGTCTCAGTCGGTGGACCAGATGGTGGACACCATAATGGCCATGGACGAGGGCACGAAGCTTCTGGTGTTGGCTCCCGTCATCCGCGCGAAGAAGGGCACCCATGAGAAGGTGCTTGAAAGGATCAAGCGTGAAGGCTTCACCAGAGTAAGGGTAGACGGTGAAGTGAAGATCCTGGACGAGGATGAGATCAAGCTTGAGAAGACTTTCAAGCATAACATAGAGGTCGTTGTGGACAGGATCGTGGTTAAGCCGGGGCAGGAGGGCCGTATAGCGGAAGCCTGCGAACTTGCCATCGGTCAGTCTGACGGAGGTCTGGTCCAGATCGAAGCTGACTTCTACGATCATCACACCGAGAAGATATTCTCAACTAAGCTGGCATGCCCGGATCACGGCGCATCCCTTGAGGAGCTGGAGCCCAGGATGTTCTCCTTCAACGCTCCCTTTGGAGCCTGTCCGACGTGCTCGGGTATAGGTATCACCCAGAAGCTGGATCCGAAGAAGCTTGTAGACGAGAACCTTTCCATCAATGAGGGTGCTCTTCAGCCCATCTTCGGCACCATGGAATTCTCAGGCTGGTACAGGCAGAACATCAACGGTCTTATCAAGTATCACGGAGTGGATCCCAACGTACCCCTAAAGGACATGCCGAAGGACTTCCTTCAGGAACTCTACTACGGCACGGGTACCAGGAAACTCCAGTGGACCTACGTGTCCAGGGGAACCGGAGCCAAGTCCCTTCAGGACAGACCTTTTGAGGGAGCCATCAATAACATAGAGAGAAGAGTCAGGGAAACGTCTTCTGACTATTTCAGAAACAAGATGGAAGCCTACATGACTACAAGCGTATGCCCTGACTGCAGGGGCAGACGTTTCAAGCCCGAGGTGCTTGCTGTAACGGTAGGCGGCATCAATATATCCGAGATGTCGGACATGTCCATTGTGGAATGCCTTGAGTTCTTTGATAAGCTGGAGCTCAGCGAGAAGGATGCCAAGATAGCCGAGATGATAATCAAGGAGATCAGGAACCGCCTGAACTTCCTTAAGAATGTGGGACTGGATTATCTGACTCTGAGCCGCTCGGCGGGAACGCTTTCCGGAGGCGAATCCCAGCGTATCAGGCTTGCGACCCAGATCGGTTCCAGCCTGGTGGGAGTGCTGTATATTCTGGACGAGCCTTCCATAGGACTTCATCAGAAGGACAACGAGAAACTTCTCAAGACTTTGAGGGACCTTACGGATATAGGGAACACGCTGATCGTGGTGGAACACGACGAGGATACCATGTTCGCGGCCGACCACATAGTGGACATCGGTCCCGGAGCCGGAGTTAACGGCGGTAAGCTGGTAGCCCAGGGCACAGTTGAAGACATCATGGCATGCCCTGAGTCCATTACGGGACAGTACCTTTCAGGTAAGAAAAAGATCCCCGTTCCTGATTACAGAAGACCCGGAAACGGTCTGAAGCTTACCATAAGAGGGGCTCGACAGAATAACCTTAAGAACATAGACGTGGATATACCTCTCGGCAAGTTCGTCTGTGTCACAGGCGTATCAGGTTCCGGCAAATCATCGCTGGTAAATGAGATCCTGTATAAGGGGGCTGCACATGTCACCAACCGTCTCCAGGAGGAGCCGGGAGACCACGACAGGATAGACGGGCTCGAGCATATCGATAAGGTGATCGACATAGACCAGAGCCCTATCGGTAAGACCCCCAGATCGAACCCTGCAACCTACACAGGTATGTTCGATACCATCAGAGATCTTTTTGCGACTCTTCCGGAAGCGAAGATGAGAGGGTACAAGAAGGGAAGATTCAGTTTCAACGTGAAGGGCGGCCGCTGCGAGGCCTGCTCCGGAGACGGAATCATCAAGATCGAGATGCACTTCCTTCCCGACGTCTACGTTCCCTGCGAGGTCTGCCATGGAAAGAGATATAACAGGGAGACCCTGGAAGTAAAATATAAGGATAAGAATATCTTTGAGGTGCTGGATATGTCCGTGCACGAGGCTCTGGACTTCTTCAGGAACGTGCCTCAGATATACAGGTATCTGGATACGCTTGAACAGGTGGGACTGGGCTATATCAAGCTCGGTCAGCCTTCCACCCAGCTTTCCGGAGGAGAGGCTCAGCGAGTCAAGCTGGCTACGGAACTTACCAAGCGCTCCACAGGAAAGACCCTTTACATCCTGGATGAGCCCACCACCGGCCTTCACTTCGACGATGTGAACAAGCTGGTGAACGTGCTCCAGCAGCTCGTGGATCAGGGAAACACCGTCGTGGTCATCGAGCATAACCTGGACGTCATCAAGTCCGCAGACTACATAATCGACCTGGGACCTGAAGGCGGAAACCGCGGAGGCACTGTCGTTACCACGGGAACCCCTGAAGAGGTGGCTGAATTCGAAGGTTCGTATACGGGAGAATTCCTTAAGAAAGTTTTAGCAAAGAAATAAAAGGAGACAGACATGATCTACAGAAAATTCAAAGACCTGGATATATCCATGCTGGGATTCGGTCTGATGCGCCTTCCCGTCAAGGAAGACGGCAGGATAAACGAGGAGCTTACAGCTGAGATGGTGGACTATGCCATGAAGCACGGCGTCAACTACTACGATACCGCTTGGCCTTATCACAGCGGCACCTCCGAGAACGTCATCGGAAGGATACTGAAGAACTATCCCAGAGACAGCTTCTATCTTGCTGATAAATTCCCGGGACACGCGGTCGCCGATAAATACGATCCTGAAGAGATCTTCGAAAAGCAGCTTAAGAAATGCCAGGTGGAATACTTCGACTTTTATCTTTTGCATAACGTCTATGAGAATTCACTCAAGACATACGAGGATCCCAGATGGGGCATCTATGACTACTTCATAGAGCAGAAAAAGCAGGGCCGAATCAAAAACCTCGGCTTCTCAAGCCACGCAGATCTGCCGACTCTTAAGGTAATACTGGACAAGTACGCAGCTGATATGGATTTCTGCCAGCTCCAGATCAACTATCTTGACTGGACAGTAGAAAAGGCAAAGGAGAAGTATGATCTGGTATCGGAGTACGGTCTTCCGATCGTCATCATGGAACCCGTAAGAGGAGGCAAGCTGGCCAAGCTTCCCGAGGAACTCATGGCAGAATTGGGAACCGATAAGTCCGCAGCATCCTACGCCCTCAGATGGACGCAGAAGCTGGACAACGTATTCACAGTCCTTTCAGGCATGACGGCCATGGAGCACGTGGTTGATAACGTGGCAGCCTTCGAACATGAAGATCCGCTTACAGCTGAAGAGGAAGCGATCATCCTGAAGGCAGCCGACGGAATGAAGAACGATATTCCTTGCACAGCCTGCAGATACTGCACTTCAAGCTGTCCCATGGAACTGGACATCCCGGACCTTCTGTTCAAATACAATCAGGTGCGTGCAGGAGGCGGATTCACCATCGGAATGCAGCTTGATTCTTATCCTGAGGATAAGAAACCTTCAGCCTGCATAGGCTGCGGAGCCTGCATGGAGATGTGCCCCCAGAAGATCGCCATTCCCGATGAGCTTGCTGCTTTTGCTGAATTCATGAGCAAGCAGCGCAGCTGGGCAGACATCTGCAAAGAACGCGCAGAGGCTGAGAAGAGGATGGAAGAAAAATAAAAAAGGCAAACGAAAACCCCGCGATGCGGGGTTTGTTTTTTAGTGGTTTCTCATGCTGCGTTCGATGGAACGCTGAGCGTCTTTTTTGGCGATGGATTCGCGCTTGTCGTAGTTTTTCTTTCCGCGGCAGAGGCCGAGCTCCACCTTGGCGCGTCCGTCTTCGTTTATGTACATCTTAAGCGGGATCAGGGTCATTCCCTGCTGGGTGAGCTTACCGGTGAGCTTGCGGATCTCCTGCTTGTGAAGGAGGAGTTTCCTGTCTCTCAGAGGATCCACGTTGAAACGGTTTCCCTGTTCATAAGGGGAGATGTTCATTCCCTGAACTATTGCTTCGCCGTTTTTGATCCTGACGTAAGCTTCCTTGATGGAGACCTTGCCCTGGCGGACCGATTTTATCTCGGTGCCCGTGAGGACAATGCCCGCTTCGTAGGTGTCGTCCACGAAGTAATCGTGATATGCTTTTTTATTATTTGATACGAGTTTTATCTGTTTTTTCATTATATCCTTACTGTTTGCCGATCAGAACGTCTTTATGGAATTGAAGGGGAAGAGGCGTATTATGACCCTTCCTACGACATCGTCGACATTGACCATGCCTACTTCTGATTTTCTGGAGTCCACGCTCACCTCGCGGTTATCTCCGCAGCAGAAGAGATAGCCTTCGGGAACGACGACCTTGTCCATTTCACCCGACATTCCCTGCTCGAGTACATAAGGTTCATCGAGCATTTCGCCGTTTACGTAGACGTAGCCTCCGCGGATCTCCACTGTTTCCCCGCCTGTAGCTATGACGCGCTTGATCAGATTCTTATTGTTCCCCTTGCTGTCCTTGAGCTCGCTGTGAAAGACGATAACGTCGCCTCTCTCAGGTTCCCCCGCCAGCTTGTACGCCTGCTTGAAGGCGATCACGTAATCTCCGGAATTGAAGTTGGGCTCCATGGAGTGCTGCTGGATTATGATAGGCTTGAACAAAACAAGCACTACGAAAGCTATGAGGGCAGCTATGCAGATGTCTCTTATCCAGGATAGTAATTCCTTTTTCAATTCAAAATACCTGTTATTCCTTTCTGAATATCTTTTTTTCTATGGCCTTGAAGTTTTCGGGAGGATCGCATTCCACCATCCTGCCAGACAGGTATGAAAGCTTTCCTTCGGGCATCTCCCTGAAATAGAGCTTCCAGCTGTGAAGGAGCTGGGTGGGATTAAGGGCAGCGGACCCGCCGTACTTGGTATCTCCGAGAAGAGGGTAGCCGGCGTGCGCCAGTTGTGACCTTATCTGATGGGTCCTGCCGGTGAAGATCCTGACCTGCGCCAGGGTGTAGGGCCTTCCCTTATGAGTGCCGTGGTCCAGCGGAGTCACAAGGGTCTCCATGGTCTTGGCACCTTCCGCGTCGCTTCCGGATATCACGGCTCTGTTCTTCTTCTGATCCTTTACCATCGAATCCTTTAGGAACAGTTCCTCCTTAAGATCTCCGCAAAGTATCGTCAGATAATACTTTTCGATGCCTTCCTTGGTCCTAAGTACCGCGTTGATCTCCCTGAGCGCCTGAGGATTTTTTGCGAAGATGACGAGGCCTGTTGTGTTCCTGTCGATTCGGTTGCAGGGCGCCGGTGTGAAGGTCCGGTCGCGCACAGGATCGTATTCACCTTTTGAGATGAGATAATCCATTACCTGATTCGCCAGGTGGTTCTTCTTTTCGTGGCTGTCACCATGGGTAAGAAGCCCGAAAGGCTTGTCTGCGATCAGAACGTTCTCATCCTCGTAGGGAATGGTGAACTGCTTCCTGGCTTTGACGCGGCGGACTGAACCTTTAAGGGATGCAGACTCCTCATCTGTAATGTACAAAGTCAGTTCATCGCCTTCGTTCAGCACGACGTCCTCATGGGCGCGTTTTCCGTTCAGCTTGACGTCCTTTCGGATCATGCGGTAGATGAGCGAAAGGGGTGCCTTGCTGTAATACTTTTTCAGAAAACGGTCCAGACGCTGGCCGCTCTGGTTTTCTTCTATGATTATCTTCACCATGCGAATATTATACCCCAGTTTTGCTTGTTTTTAAAGTGCAAATCTGTTAAAATACTATGTTAGAGATTTAAAATTAAGGGGAGATAGTAATGAACAAGATCAAAGACATCATATACAATAAAAGCGACATCATCATAGCGATATTGATCCTTGCTATTGCTGCGCTCATCATTTTCTGGAGACTAGGGATCATCCTCGAATATCCCAAACAGCTGATCGGTACGGACGACGCTTCCACTGTCCTTACGGAACCGGAAGAGGGAACACAGACTGAGGCTGAGAATAATGCGGAGAGCACTGCTAATGATACGCAGACCAATGCCGAAACTTCTGACCAGAATGCAGGCGAGAGCACTGCTCCGGAAGGAAACGCTTCAGGCACGGAAGGGGAGACCAAGACAGAGGAGACTACTGAAGTGACCAAGACCGCCAAGTGGGACGGAGACGCTCTGGCAGCGGACCTTGAGGTGACCCTCGTGGGAACGACCGCTACCGAGGCAGTTCAGTGCCTGGTGGACGCAGGTGTTTTTAAGGATTATGCGGAATATGACAGCATCTGCGAGGAGATGGGTTATGATGATGAGAAGATGAGATCCGGTGTGTTCAGTTTCCCTAAGGGAACCACCAGAGAAGACATCATCAAGGAAGTTAACTGGAGTTAATGTTTTCAATCGTTGAATTTATATTATAGGAGTTTAAAATGGCACTTGTAACTACTAAAGAAATGTTTGCAAAGGCTCTTGTTTCCGACTACGCCATAGGAGCCTTCAACGTCAACAACATGGAGATCGTACAGGGTATCGTGGATGCTGCCAAGATCGAAAAGGCACCCCTGATCCTTCAGGTTTCCGCAGGAGCACGTAAGTATGCGCGTCCTGCATATCTTGTAAAGCTTGTAGAGGCTGCTATCGAAGATACAGGCCTTGATATCTGCCTCCACCTCGACCACGGCGAGGACTTCGACATCTGCAAAAAATGCGTGGACGATGGCTTCACCTCAGTAATGGTAGACGGTTCCAAGCACCCGTTCGAAGAGAACATCGCACTTACCAAGCAGGTCGTTGAATATGCTCACGCTCACGGGGTAGTTGTAGAAGCTGAGCTCGGCAAGCTTGCCGGAGTAGAGGACAACATCTCCGTAGACGAGAGATCAGCCAAGTTCACCGATCCCGCTGAAGCTCAGGAATTCGTAGAGAGGACCGGAGTAGATTCCCTGGCTATCGCCATCGGAACTTCACACGGCGCATATAAGTTCAAAGGTGACCCTTATCTCGACTTCGAGAGACTTAAGGAGATCCATGCACTGATTCCTGAAACACCGCTGGTACTTCACGGAGCTTCCACAGTACTCAGAGAGTTCGTTGACAGATGCAACGAGTTCGGCGGAGAGATCCCCGGAGCACAGGGCGTTCCCGAAGAGATGATCAGAGAAGCCACCAAGTACGGCATCTGCAAGGTAAACATCGATACAGACCTTCGTCTTGCGATGACCGCAGAGATCAGGAGATTCCTGGTAGAGAATCCTTCAGAGTTCGACCCTCGTAAGTACCTCGGACCTGCCAGAGACGCTATCCAGAGAATGGTACAGCATAAGATCAGAGACGTGCTGAACGCATCAAATACATTATGATAAGGTCGCTGAGAAGTAAAACTTCAGACAAAACCTGTCCCCCCCGGGACGGGTTTTTTTATTGGCGGTCGATTTTTTGCAGGATTGTGGGAGGATTTTTTGAAGAGAAAGCGTTGCCACAGGGACACACTTAGGGAAGCCATCGTTTGTTTGACTGTAGAGAGTGTCCCTGAGGAAGAAAAAACGTAGCCATAGGGACACACTTAAGGAGGCCATCACTTGTTTGATTGTAGAGAGTGTCCCTGAGAAAGAAAAAACGTAGCCACAGGGACACATTTAAGGAAGCCATCGTTTGTTTGATTGTAGAGAGTGTCCCTGAGAAAGAGAAAACGTAGCCACAGGGACACATTTGCTGATATACAGTATTTTATAGAAATAAGGAGGATGAAAATGGGCATCGTAAAAGAACTTGAAAAAGAGATTTCTGCCGAAGAAAGGATTTTGCAAAGATATGATCCAGCGCATTACCCTGAAGATATACTCATTTGTAAAATAAAAAGGGGAATACCGAGATTCTTCATTAGAAAGAAAAATGAGAAGAAGCAATTGTATATAGGGCAGCCTAATTTCGCAATCCTCAAAGACATGTATCAGAAACAACTAAATGCGGAGACCGCAAAAATATTGAAAAAGAATATTTATGTCATGCAAAAAATGGTAAAAAGGCTCCACGACTACGATGCGGACTCGGTGGTTGAGCGCCTGCCTGCGGCATATATAAAATTAAGTTATGTCCTGGAGAACAACGCTATAGATGAAGAATATCCGGATAATGTGGTACCCAGCAACGCCTGGATAAGCAAGGCTGCCGGGAAAAGCAGTGTTGTGCAGTCAGAAAACACTAAAGACAGGAAAGGGCTTAAGCATAGGACCTCGTTTGATCTTATGGTCAGATCAAAGAATGAGATGCTCATAGCTGAAGGGGTCTATGCTTCCGGTCTTGAGTTCCGCTATGAAAAAAGGCTTGAGCTGGTGACTGAAAACTGTGATGGATATAATACGAATCCTTTGTACCCGGATTTTACCATAAGGCTTAAAGACGGCAGCCTCATGTACTGGGAACATCTGGGGATGATGGATAAGCCTGAGTATCAGAAGGATAACTACGAAAGGCTGAAGATGTACCTGGCAAACGGCATTTACCCTCCGAAGAATCTGATACTTACATTTGACGGAGAGAACATGCCCTTCGATAACAGCGCAATATGGAGGATAATCGAGGGCCTGCTCATCTGAAACCGCAAAAAGACCTGCCCATCGGGGCAGGTCTTTTATATGGGGGAACTTATTATATAAGCAGTAATTCTGCTATGAGCACTATCAGGCAGCAGGTGGCGGCGGTCCCGAAGAGGCCTGCGCCGAACCATGCGGCCGCGATACCTGCGACCAAAGCAAGCGCTCCGGCGGCAGGCACCTGTGTCGCATCCATAATTGCGGGAAAGGTCATCACGGCCAGCGTGACGTAGGGGACATAATATAGGAAAGATTGTATGAACTTGTTTTCTATGGGTTTTCTGATAAGCGTCAGGGGAAGGATTCGGGTCGCACCCGTCGCAAGCGCCATGACTATTATCCATACATATACGTTGATCCCGTTCATCTTATTCTCCGCCTCCTTCCATTGCGATCTCAGGCTCCTCGTTCTTTCTGGGAGCGATGAGAGCAGCTGCCGCAGATATCACCACGGCGAGAAGTATGGTGCGGTTTCCCGATGAAAGTTCACTCACTCCGGGAAGCACGGTGAAAAGATAACTGAAGGCAAAGCTGAAGGCGATAACGATGCCGATGGCTTTGTCCTTTCTGACGGGAGGTATGATGGAAGCCAGGAACATTCCGTAGAGAGCAACGCTCATTGCGCTCACTGCTCTTAAAGGCAGGATGTTACCGACCGCGATGCCGAGGGCGGTACCCAGGGACCAGAATATCAGGGCGATGCTCCATACTCCTACGTTGAAGTACGGATTGACGTAGCCCGGCTTTGAGATGGTTACTCCGAAGATCTCATCCGTGATGGTCATACCTATCAGGATCCTGGGACCGATGGGAGTGCCTTCCCTGACTTTCTGATTGAGAGCGATACCCATCAGAAGATACCTGGCGTTCGTGATCAGCATCATGATGACGAGCTGCAAAAGCGTGGAACCCGCGGCATAAAGCGTGAATCCGATATATTGCCCTGCAGAGGCATAGCTGGTCATACTGGCAAGGAATCCCTGGAAGGCATTGAAGCCGCAGCTTCTGGCGGTTATACCCAGACTGAAGGCCACTGCAAAATACCCAACGGCGATGGGAATGCCGTTCTTGAGACCGTTAAGAAATATCTCCTTTTTCGTCTGTTCGAACTTACTCATAAATAGCGTCTTTACTCCTGCGTCAAATACTTAACATATCTGCCAACCACTATGATATCACAGGGATTGACATTAGTAAAACGAATAATTATAATAGATACATTAGAAAACGTAATTCAAGAAAAGAGCAGGAGAAGAAATGAAGACAGCATCGAGATACGCAGTGTTTTGCAGGGCTGCGGAGCTTAGGAGCTTCACCCTGGCAGGCATGGAACTGGGATACTCACAGAGCGCCGTAAGCCAGATCGTGAAGAGCCTCGAGGAGGAGCTGGGAACCAAGCTTATCACGAGGAGCAGGGGGAGGTTTGAGCTTACAGCGGACGGAAAGGAATACTTCCCGTATTTTGAAGCTATAAAGAATGCAGAAGACGCTTTGATAAGGCGCAGGCTTGAGATAACAGGAATGGAGGATGCGACCATCAGAGTAGCTTCCTTCACCAGCGTCAGCCGTGAGCTTCTCCCCGAGCTCATGAAAAACTTCAAGGAGACCCATCCCGGCGTGAACTTCGTAATAAAGCAGGGGGAGTACAACAGCATCCGGGGCTATATAGAGCAGGGCGAGGTGGATTTCGGCTTCATCAGCACTCATTTTTCCGAGGGACTGGAGTCATCGCATCTCTACGATGACGAGCTGGCTGCGGTGCTTCCGAAGGGCCATCCTCTCGCAAAAAAGAAGACCCTCAGAATGAAGGACCTGACAAACGATCCTTTTATCCTCTTTGATGAGGGAAGAGACTACAATACCGTGCTCGAAGCCTTCAGGGAAAAAGGGCTTGAGCCGAAGACAGAATACGATATCTATGACGACTATTCCATACTTGGGATGGTCAGAAGGGGGTTCGGCATATCGATCCAGATCAAGAGGATCGTAAAGGGATTTGAAGAGGGACTGGAAGTGAGAGACATAGAGGATGCGCCTGTGAGGTCCGTATCCCTTGCGTGGAGAAATCTTGAGACCATGCCCTTCGCATCCAGAGAGTTTCTGGACTATATAATAAACAACATACGGCCCATGGCGGAATAGAAGAATAAAGAATGAAAAAAGAGGCTCGCTTTTGCGGGCCTCAGTTTGTAAGCAGTTTGTGTATTCCTTTGTCCAGACCGTCCAGAGTGAGTTCATACATGGGGAAGACTTCTCTTACCATGTTGATGGTCCTGGCGCCCCAGGCGTGATTCCAACGGGATTCCTTGATGGGGTTGAGCCAGATCACCTTATGGTAGAAGCGGCTGAACTTCTTCAGCCAGTTTATGCCGGGCTCGTTGTTCCAGGCGTACCAGTTGATGTTGCCGCCTCTTGCGGTAAGCTCATACGACGACATGGCAGCGTCTCCTACGATTATCACCTTGTAGTCGGAGCCGAGGTTCCTGAACACCCAGTCCGTCTCGATCCATCGTCCGTCTATGATGTATGGATCCGTATAAAGATAATCGTAGATGCAGTTGTGGAAATAATATATCTTAAGATCCTTCAGGTGGGTGGACTGGTTCACCGCCTGGAAAAGCTGGCTGCAGAGCCTGCTGTAGCTTCTCATGGAACCGTCGGAATCCATCAGAAGGAGAAGCTTCACAGTGTTTTTCCTGGGCTTTTCATAGACGAGCTTAAGGAGCCCTGCGTTGTCACAGGTGGCGTCTATGGTAGCGTCGATATCCAGCTCCGTCTTTGCCGTATCCACGCGGCTCGAGAACTGGCGGAGCTTCCTGAAAGCCATTTGGAACTGCCTGGTGTCAAGCTCGTTATCCTGCCTGAAGTCCCTGAAATTTCGCTCGCCTGCGATCTGTATGGCGGACTGATGGCGGCCTGTACCGCCGACACGGATACCCGCAGGGTTATAACCACCGTGACCGAAGGGCGAGGTGCCCCCTGTGCCTACCCAGTAGTTCCCTCCGTCGTGCTTTTCGTTCTGTTCTTCCAGACGTTCTTTGAACATCTGCCTTAGGGTATCAAGGTCGTATTCCTTTGCCCATTCCGGCATGTCATCTATCATGCGCTCCAGCTCATCCTGTGAAAGCCACTGTTTCAGTTCCTCAGGTATCTCGTCCACCGACTCTATACCTTTGAAGTACTCGGCAAAGGCCATGTCGAACTTATCGTAGTCGGTTTCCGATTTTATGAGGATGTTTCTGCAGAGGTAGTAGAATTCCATCAGAGAATTTTCCGCCATTCCCCTGTCAAGGGCATCCATCAGGACAAGCCATTCGTCCAGAGACACCTTAAGGCCGTGAAGTCTCAGAAGGTTGAAAAACTCAATAAACATACCGTTCTCCTTTTATCTCCTGAATCTGTACGCCTGAGCTGTCTCTATGTCCTGATTCTTTTTGAGGAGCACTCCCATGTAGGGGATCTCGTCAGCTATCTTTTTGACGTCGCAGCCCGCTATCTGAAGAGCCTGTATCCAGTCGAGAAGTTCTGAAGTGCTGGGCTTCTTCTGGATGTCCCTCATGTGACGGATATCGTAGAAGGCCTTAAGGGCCTCGTCCACCAGCTTCTTGTCCACGTTTCCGAAGTGCACCTTTATGATCTCGCGCATCTTGTCCTCGGTGGGGAATTCGATGTAGTGGAAGATGCAGCGCCTCAGGAAGGCGTCCGGAAGTTCCTTCTCTGCGTTCGATGTGATGATAACTATCGGACGGTGTTTGGTCTTTATGGTCTCCTTTGTCTCATTTATGAAGAATTCCATCCTGTCGAGCTCCCAGAGGAGGTCGTTTGGGAATTCCAGGTCTGCCTTATCGATCTCATCGATCAGAAGGACCACCTGCTCGTCCGAAGTGAAGGCCTCGCCGAGCTTACCGAGTTTTATGTACTGTTTTATGTCCGATACGTCGCCTTCGCCGAACTGGCTGTCATAGAGCCTCTGGACCGTATCGTACATGTAGAGACCTTCGTGTGCCTTGGTGGTGGACTTGATGCTCCAGATAATCAGGGGCATATCCATGGACTCTGCGATGGACTGAGCCAGCATGGTCTTGCCGGTGCCGGGTTCGCCCTTGATAAGGAGCGGCTTCTGAAGCTGTATAGCTACATTTACCGCGTTCATAAGTTCCTGTGATGCGACGTAGTCGCTGCTTCCTCTGAATTTTTTCATATTAGCCTCGCTTTTTATATTTCCATTTCCACTTGATCTTTTATATAGCTGTACTGATCCGCTTCATGCACCCTGTCCAGCGGCATGCTGTTTCCGATGAGGAAGGGGGAGTCGGGGTCGTGCTTTTTCATGTTTGCGATGACAGCCGCCTTATCATAGTTTGCATAGCAGTATTTGCAGAAGTGGGCGCAGCTGTTGTAGACTCCGATATCGTTACCCATGGCACAGTTGCATTCACGTATGTGGCGCGATGCCGGTATCTCCAGCTTCTCGCCTATCGCGTGCTCGATGACGGCCTGGGACATGCAGCCGGATATATCGATGCCGAACTGTGCAAGCTCTGTCCCTTCGAGGCAGCTCCTTATGGTTATACCGTGACGCCTTCCCGTCTCTGCGAAGGCCTTGCCGATGGCGAGCCTCTCCTCGCGTACGACTTCCCTTGCTTCGGGGAAGTTTTTCTTTGTCTTTTCGAACAGGTCTATGAAACTGATCACTGCCTGCTCTGTGTATCCCTCGAGTTCAGCCGCCATCCTCTCGAAGGCGTCAATGTGATAATCCACGCTGTAGGTGTCCGAGATGAAGATGGGGTCATACCTCCAGCTCATAGCGTGCTTTCCAACGTGCTCAGAGATCCTTTTGAAGTCCTCGATCACCTTATGCTTGTCAGGCACATTGGGCTCGATGCTCTTGCCGTAGGGGGTGATGGTCACGTACCAGAACATGCGGAAACGATCCAGCTCGTCCAGATACTTGATCATGGGTCCGGGATTCTTACTGCAAAAAACCAGCGCATCGACGACTTCAGGATCCAGTCTGTATCTCGTCACCTGCTCCGGTGAGTAGGGGTTCCGTACCATCACGTAGCCTTCTCTTATTCTTTTCATGTACCACTCACTGTAGAACGCCGGGACGTCCGTGCGGTTGCCGGTATCGATGATCATGTTTCCCTCCAGAATGTTACGTTTATTATAATAAGGAATGAGCCTTTTTACAACACCGGAAAAAACAGGAAAGTTTAAAGTTGTTAAATATAAAACATTCCCGTATGTGAATTTTTATGATATAATCATTTTTATAGTAATTATATGAAAAAAATCGGGAAGAGAGAGTTTGATATGGAAGAAGTAAAGAAATCTATCTCGAGAAAGGAATTAAAGGCAAGAGCTAAACAGGTCGTCAAGGCGCATTACATATTTTTAGTAATTATATGTCTGCTGGCAGTGATGATCGGAACGGAATTCGATTTCGTAAGAAGCAATGCCAATAACCTGTACAGGATAGCGACCGGTCAGGATGTAATATTCGGAGACACTGCGGTATCTTTAGGCGGAAACGTGGGACCTAACTTCAGCGTCCAGGTAAAAGACACTTCCGGGGAAAGCACCGGTACTGAGGAAGCAAGCGGAGAAGGCGACGCTTCGCAGGAGGGAGCCCTTTCCGGATACGACTATTATTCTGAAGAACAGGGCGAACCTTCCGGAAGCGATAAGGTATTGTCCGATCTGGCAGAGGACAACGCTGAGGCCGGCAAGGCTCACGCTGAAGAGCAGCTTCAGGAATATCAGAACAGGAAGCTGGATAATTCCGTCACCGGAAGGCATAACGGAATATTCGCAGCTATTGCAAACGATATTTCCTCAGGAAATCTCTACATGATAATCTTTGACGGTCTGGAATCGGTTATCCACTCAAGCCGTGTATCGTCTGCCATAGTGGTATTCGCTTCAATGCTTATCACTATATGCTTCTGGATATTCATAAAGAACATGATCCAGGGTATCCTGAGAAGAGCGTTCCTGGAAGCCAGAACATATGAAGAGGTACCTATTTCCCACCTCTGGCATTTCAAACTGGTCAGAAGATGGAAAAGAGCATCGATCACGCTTTTGGTCACTTCGATCTTCAAATACCTCTGGGATCTTACCATCATAGGCGGTCTCATCAAGACCTTCTCCTATAAGCTGGTACCCTATATAGTTGCTGAGAACCCGGATATCAAGCCACTGGATGCCATCACGCTTTCACGCCGCATGATGGACGGTCACAAGTGGGAATGCTTCAAACTTGACTTCACCTTCATCCTCTGGTATATCCTCGGAGTATTTTCCATGGGAATCGTCGACATTTTATGGACCTTACCTTATCATACTGCGACCACGACTGAGTATTATACTGCAATAAGAGAAGAAGCTAAGGAGAAGGGAGTTCCCGGGGCAGAGATGCTGAACGACGCTTATCTGTTCGAAAAGGCTGAAGAGGGATTCCTACGCAAGACATATTCAGACATCGAAGAGCAGAAGAAGTACATCGATGAGCACAGAGTCACCCTCCAGGGAAAGAGAGCTTTCTTCGCCAAGAATTTCGGACTCTGGACCGGAAGCTTTGAGGAAAAGAAGGCTTACGACGAAGTTGACAACCGCCGTAAGCAGATAGCTGAAGACAGGGCTGTAATAAAGGGCAAGATATATCCTCAGCGTCTCAATCCACGCTGGGATGAAAAGAATAATCTCATAGTAAGAAGCCTCGGCTTCCTCAGGACCTATACTATCTGGTCTGTGATACTCGTATTCTTTGCGTTCGCATTCGTAGGCTGGTCATGGGAAGTCATCCTGCATCTGGTAAAGGACGGCGTTTTCGTAAACCGCGGTGTTCTTCACGGACCGTGGCTCCCTATATACGGCGGCGGAGTAGCCATGATAGTGGTGCTCCTGGCGAGATGGAGGAGCAAACCGCTTGTAGAGGCGGTATCCATCGTTCTTCTTTGCGGTGCTGTTGAGTATACAACTTCATGGATACTTGAGCTCACCAAGGGAATGCGCTGGTGGGACTACACCGGATACTTCCTCAACATAAACGGAAGGATCTGCGGCGAAGGCCTTCTGGTCTTCATGGTGGGAGGTATGGCAGCGGTCTACCTGCTGATACCGGTACTCGACGCCATGTGGTCGAAGATGAAGCCAAAGCTGATGGTGACCATCTGCGTCATACTCGTTGTGATATTCTCAGCAGACTTCATCTATTCTCACTACGTTCCGAACGTGGGAGAAGGAATCACGGACTATACGGCCTATGAAGAGGCTGCGCCTCAGGAGGAACTACCTGCGGGCAGTACGAACGGATAACACATATTCAATAAAAAACGGAGGTCCTTCGGGATCTCCGTTTTAGTATGCTTGTTTTCTCAGACTTTTAATTGTATTTCAGGCAAAGCATCGTTATGTCGTCGAACTGCTCACAGCCGTGGACGTGTGAAGTTATATCAGAGCGGATGCTCTTTATTATCTCTTCAGGATCCTTATCCCTCAGGAGGTCCAGCCTCGTTCCCAGGCGCTTTTCCGTGAAAAGCTCATGGAACTCGTTCTCAGCTTCGGTAACGCCGTCCGTGTAGAGGAACAGCTTATCGCCGTGGCCCAGGGTGAGAGTTTCCTTTCTGTAAGGAATACCTTCCATACCTCCGAGGACCAGGCCGCTCTTGACTCTGACGAACTCAGCCCTGTCGGATCTCATGAGGACCGGCGGATTGTGGCCTGCGCATACGAATTCCATTTCTCCTGTAGGTATATCCAAAAGACCTATCCAGGCTGTAACGAACATGTCTGCTTCGTTTCTCGCGCAGAGGTTGTCGTTTGCGGTGCGGACTGCTTCGGCCAGATCGGGGATATCTCTTATGGCGTTCTGAAGAGTCAGCTTGGCAGTTGCCATGAACATGGCTGCAGGGACTCCTTTTCCCGAAACATCAGCGATGATCACAGCCATCTTATCCGGACCTACGAAGAAGAAATCGTAGAAGTCTCCGCCTACTTCCTTGGCGGTCTCCATGATCGCCCTGATCTCGAACTCCTTCCTTCCGGGGAAGGTATCGGTGATAGGCGGGAGCAGGGAATGCTGCACTACGGAAGCGACCTCCAGCTCGGACTGGAGCCTGCTCTGTGCGAGAGTGATATCGCGCTGCCGCTCGATAAAGGTCATTATGCTGATTAGAAAAGCAAAACCAACTGCGTTCGTTATTACGAAGGGGAAGGCTATCTGACGGACTATATCAAGTGCAGTATCAAAAGGCTTCACCACGATGAGAACGATAGCGAGGTGAAGGCATTCCATCAGAACGCCTATGATAAATGCGTTCCTTGGCTGAATAGCCTTTTCATAAAATTTCAGCGTTATGAAACCGCAGAGGACGCCTATGGCGCAGGTGGCGATAATGCATGCGACCGCGGTGATACCGCCCATGGTGTAGCGATGATAGCCGCAGATAAGGCCGCTCAGGAGTCCTCCCAGAGGGCCGCCCATGAAGCCTGAAAGCATGGGACCGATGTCCCTTACGGAAATGACGGCGCCGCTTCCCGGCATAGAGACTCCGGAGATATTTCCATAGATACCGAAGATACCGCCGAGGATGCCTGAAATGATTATATATTTCCATCTTTGTTCGGCGGAATAGAACTTGCTCAGAAGGTCATTTGCGCCGATGTAGCCGGCAACCAGTATGATGACCGCCAGCGTACCTATCATTTTTGAAAAGAATATGGACATTATGATATCTCCCTTGAAGCAACACTAACTAATTGATTTTATCATTTTACGGCATTTTTTTCAATAATATGGAGACGAGATGATGTATATCAATTAGGAAATGTAAGAGAAACTTTTTTGTGGACATGATCCCGTTTGAAAATGTATAATAAAGCAGCAAAGCACATCGTAAAGAAATTATTATCACAGCTGTATGGATGAGTAGATTCGGCGAAAGTATAAGACAATTTGGCGGGGTAATATTGAGTTCGGCTATCATATTGATGGTCTTTGCCGGACTTGCCGTTATTCTGGATATTCCCGGAACCGGCGGGACCGAAGCGAACGAAGCTCCTGATATGCTCAGTACGGATACGGTCATATCCGATAATACCGGATCAACGGCTTCAGGAGCACTGGAAGATCTGTTCACGACGATAGATCTGATGGATTCCACTGTGACGGAACTGCAGTCCGAAATGGAAAAGGGAAACCTCACATCCGCGCAGCTTACACAGATGTATGCCGACCGGATCGAAGCCTACGACAGAGAACTTGATCTCAATTCGGTTATTGCAATAAACCCGGATGCGTTCAGCGAAGCGCTGGAGATGGATCTGGAACGGAGCGGAGGCCTGGTGCGGGGACCGCTTCATGGCATACCTGTCATAGTCAAAGCAAATATAGACATCAAAGGGATGGCCACCTCTGCAGGTGCGAAAGCACTTGAGGATATGATATCGGATGAGGACGCCTTCATAGTAAGGAAGCTTAAAGATGCGGGAGCTGTGATACTGGGGCAGGCGAACATGTCTGAATTTGCCTATGCCACCGCATCGTCAAGGTCGACCCTCGGAGGGAACGTACATAATGCCTTTGATACGTCAAAAACTCCCGCAGGTTCTTCAGGTGGGACGGCGGTGGCCGTGACCTGTAATTTTGCTGCTTTGGGAGTAGGCACGGATACCGGCGGATCGATCCGGAACCCCTCGTCCTTTGCGAACATATACGGCATGCGTCCTTCGAAAGGACTGATCTCGGTATCGGGTATTTTGCCGCTGAAGGCTTTTAAGGATACAGCAGGCCCGATGGCAAGGACGGCTGAAGATATGGCTATTCTCCTGGAAGCTATGGCAGGAACGGATCCCGATGACGATTACACGGTAGAAGCCAACGCTGACTGGATGGCCGGAGACGGCTATACGGATGATCTTTCAAAAAACGGACTGGTCGGGACGAAGATCGGATATCTCAATTACTCATTCGGTACTGAGTATTCATCACCGAATGAAAAGGTCATGCCCATGCTTGAAACCGCCATTGCGAATCTGGAAGGCGCCGGGGCTGAGATCGTGGATATAAGCGATATCCTGACCATAGGTATGATAGAGGAACTTACAAGTGATATAAATACAGATACCTTTGAATACGATGTCAACAAGTATCTGAATGAAAAGGGCGAAGCCGCAAAGTACAAGACCGTAAGGGATATGCTCTATTCCAACGCCGACGGGACTCTCAACATGTACCTCGGCAACCTTACAGCCGATTATTACGAACTGGCAGGATCCTTCGAGGATACGCCCGATCCGTATACCGCGGATGTGGGCGGATATAAGAGGACGCCATGCTGGGAGAAGGCTCTTGAGAGCAGGCTCAAAATATCAAAGATAATGGAAGAGAACGGCATAGATGCCGTAATGTATCTGAATTTCTTTGACGTGGCACAGACTGAAGACTCCTACGTTGAAGATGACTATAACTACGCCAATTACGATATAGCTTTCAGCGCTAAGCTCGGGCTTCCCGAGATATCTCTTCCGATGGGCTTTTCGGATACGGCAGGCAGCGCGGAATCGGCGATGCCGCTTGGACTTTCGGTCTTTTCAGCCTATGGCCGCGACGACAAGCTTATAGGCATAGCCTATGCCTATGAAAAGCAGGCAGGCGAAACCATCAGAAAGATGCCGGACATCACGCCGCCTCTTGAGGATGAAAGGCTGAACGCTTTTCTAACCGGCCTGACCGGTGAGGCGCGGGAACTCATCTCAGAACACGGAGAGGACTTCGGAGAGAGCGCAGCTCCTCTGATCGCCGCCTGCGAGAAGGCGGAAACGGTGGATCTGAAAGATCCGTATGCAGTCTATGATGCAGCAAAAGAATTAGCTGAAATTTACGATACAGCCGTCAAGGAGACCGGTGAATGATTTGCCGGGATCAATGGCTTCATGAAAAGGAGATCACATACTATGAATAATTCCCATGAGAATGAAATGTTTAGGCATGCGATTAACGGAATAATAAGGATAGCAGCGGTTCTTATACTGGTTATCCTTATGGCTTCCTCAGCTGCTTTTGCGGATGAGGGAAACGGAGCTCTGGAAGTGGAACTCAGGGCTTCGGGGGATGAGACCGGAGTGACCCTGATGTCGTCAGATATCGACGGCACGCCGTACTTTTTCCTCCCTTCAGGCGTGACGGAAGAGAACATCTATAAGAGTTTTGAAGAGGGTACGGTCTATGAGACCATGCAGAGCGCGAATATAGCCTCGATACATTTCTTCAGCACCGATCCCGCAAAGGGAATGGACTACGTTCACGAAAACAAAGACAATAAAGCTCCGGGCGAAGTATATATGTATGATGAGAACTTCAGCCTGATCTATTCCGGTGCGGTGGATGCGCTGAAGGGCAGAGGAAATACCACCTGGTCACAGACAGAAAAAAGGTCCTATCAGATAAAGCTCGCCAAGAAGGCCGACCTGCTGGATCCCGTAAACGGCTCGCAGAAAGCCAAGAAATGGATCCTTCTGGCCAATCCCTTCGATCCTACGCTGATCAGGAACTACATGATCTACAACTTCGGCAAAGAACTGGGGCTCGAAAACAGCCCGGAGGGAAGACCCGTGGATCTGTATTATGACGGGGAGTACCGCGGATCCTATTATCTCTGTGAAAAAGTTGAGATCGGGGACGGAAGAGTTGAGATAAGAGACCTTGAGAAGGAAATAGAAAACGTCAACCCCGACGTCGATCTTGACGATATGGCTGAGGTCAGCGGTACTACCTACCGCGGGCTTGAGATGAAATATGAGGACGGCATCGTGAATCCCAGGGATATAACCGGAGGGTACATCGTAGAACTGGATAACGTCTACTACACGACGGAAAAAAGCTGGTTCGAATACAATCCCAAAAGGTATGCCACGGTAAAATCCCCTGAGTACACTTCAAAGGCCGTTATGGACTATATAAGTTCTTCCTTCGGCAGGATGTACGACTATGTCACAGACGCGAAGAGGGGAGCAAACGACGGCTCTCAGCTTGGCAAGTATATCGACCTTGATTCTTTTGCAAGGTTCTTCCTCGTAAATGAATGGTTCAACAATAACGACGTATGGATCTCATCCACCTTCATGTATAAACCTGCCGATGAGGACAGGTTCTATGCGGGTCCTTTGTGGGATCTGGATTCCAGCATGAGGATACGCAGGCTTGACAGGGCATACAACGCCTGGTTCGTAAACCAGGGAGACCAGATGCTGGGAGAACTGCTCTTCAGAACGCCTGCCTTCCGCCAGAAGGTTAAGGAAGTGTATCAGAATGACATGAGGTCTGTCGTTTTCGATATCCTTCTTGGAGAAGGAAGGGGAGAATACCTTGAGCCGGCATCTGTGATGAAGGAAGAGATGGCAGCTTCTGTCGCTATGAACTACATGATCTGGGACATAAACGACTGCCTCGGTTCATATTATCCCAAAGCTACGGTGGAAGAAAACTATGAGGATATAATGTCATGGATGAAGAACCGTGCTGAATGGGTGGACAAGCAGATAATGAGCGATGATTTCGTTTCCGGCAAAGTAAATGTATCGCGCATCTACGGCAATACCAGATTCGAGACGTCTCTTAAGGTGGCGGACGAACTTAAGGCTCAGCTCGGGGTCGATAAGTTCGATACCGTGATACTGGCATACGGAAAGAACTATGCCGATGCTCTTGCGGGAAGCTATCTGTCCTGCGTTACGAATGCACCGATACTTCTCGTGGATCAGAATGCGGATCATATCAGAGGCGTACAGGCTTACATAAAGGGAAACCTGGCTCCGGAGGGAAAGATATACCTTCTGGGCGGAGAGGCCGTAGTGCCCGAAAGCGCAATATCCGGACTTGACGGATATGAGGTAAAGAGGCTCTGGGGTACGGACAGATACGAAACGAACCTGGCTATACTTGAAGAAGCGTCGTCATACGCCGGAGATGAAACTGAGATACTGATCTGCAGCGGGACCGGTTTTGCGGACAGCTTATCCGCTTCTGCTGTAGGCAAACCGATACTCCTCGTAAAAAACGGCCTTCAGGCTTGCCAGACGGAATATCTGGAAGGAAAGACAGGCTTATCCTTTGAGATAATAGGAGGTACGGGCGCCGTAAACGCTTCTGTTGAAAGTGACCTGGGCACATACGGTACAGTGGAAAGGATAGGAGGAAGCACCAGATTCGAGACTTCCGTGAACGTCGCAAAGAAGTTTTTCCTCACACCTGAGTCCTGCGTGCTGGCATACGGAATGGATTTCCCCGACGGACTTTGCGGAGGAGCTTTAGCCCACGCCATGAACGGCCCGCTCATCCTCACCGCGAACAACAGGACACAGGCCGCGACCGCCTACGTATACAGAACAGATATCAAAGATGTAAAAGTCCTGGGCGGTCCTGCGCTTATCAGCGACGCATCGGTAAAACTGATATTTGTGAACGTCGCATGACTTCAGGCTGAAACAGACTTGTAGCGTGAAGGGCAGACAGCGTTAATGCTGTCTGTCCTTTTTATTAAACGGGATATATTATTTGGAATGATAATACATTATTTTTTGACATTCGTATCCATCTTAGTTATAATATACCTAACAGAAGACGAGTTACGTGAATAAAAACGCTTGAAGATCACAGGCACATTCTATCAGCGTTTTGAAAACGAAACGCTGATTTTGTTGTTTACCTTCAATAAAATATTGTAGAAAATTTTATGGATGAAGAAGGAGAACGGAAAATGAAAAAATTATTAGTAGTTTTACTCTCGCTCGCAATGGTATTCGCATTCGCAGCTTGCGGCGGATCTTCAGAGCCTGCACCGGAAGAGCCTGCAGCTGAAGCATTGGATCTTAACAGCATGACTGTTGATGAACTCATCGCTGCTGCTCAGGAAGAGGGCGACGTACAGTCAGTTGGTATGCCTGATGAATGGGCTGACTGGGGTTCACTCTGGGCTTACATGAACGATACATATGGTATCACTCATGAAGACGTAGACATGTCCTCCGCAGAAGAACTTCAGATGTTCGTAACCGAAGGCGAGAACGGCACTAAGGATATCGGTGATGTAGGATATGCTTTCACATCACAGGTTATCGATGAAGACCTCACTCAGGGCTACAAGACATCCTACTGGGATTCCGTTCCTGATTGGGCTAAGGGTGAAGACGGAAAGTGGATGGTTGCTTACACAGGAGCTACCACATTCCTTACAAACACTGACCTGATTGAAGGCGAAGCTCCCACATCATGGGCTGACATCAAGAACGGAACATATAAGGTTGCTATCGGCGATATCAACGGCGGAAACGCACAGGGCGCTATCATCGCTTCCAACTTCGCACTTGGCGGAGACCTTACAAATCTCGATCCTGCAATTGAATTCTGGACAGAGATGGCTAAGGCAGGACGTATCAACTCCCTTGATATCGTTCAGCAGAACTTTGAAACAGGCGAGGTTCCTGTAGGTGTTGTTTGGAGTTTCACCGGAATTCCTTATTCCAAGAACATCACAAACTACAAGATGGTTGCTACAACTCCTACCGACGGTGCTATCCTTAACGGATATGCTTCTGTTATCAATAAGTATGCACCTCATCCGGCAGCTGCTGCTCTTACTCGTGAAGTAATGTTCAGCGATGAAGGACAGACATTCCTTGCTAATGCAGGTGGCGTACCTACAAGAACAGACGTCGAAATCGAAGGCTATGATCCCAGTGCTTATGAAAACGCTATCCCTATGACGGATCCCGTTGCATACGCTGCAGCTTGTGAAGAGATCGTGACCAGATGGTCAGAAGAGATCCTTCCTCTTATCAATGAGTAATTAAGTTTTCGAAATAAGAAAGTAGGCGTACTGCGTACGCCTACTTTTTCTCTATTAACTGTAGAATTGACCTGCTTCATACAGGAGCCTGACTATGAAGACTAAGAAATATATTTATCTTTTAGGGCTGATCCCGTTCCTGGTAGTTGCCTTCATGTACGAGATCATTCCCCTGATAAAGATAATCATAAACAGTTTCCTTCCTGATACAGGAGGAAGTTTTACGTTTGAAAACTATGAAACTGTTTTTACCAAACTTCTTTATCAGAAAGCTATAATCAACAGCATCAAGATCTCCCTGATATCAGCAGCTGCCGGTATAATTGTTGCATTTTTTGGCGCGCGCGCTGCTCATCAGGCGAAAGGAAAACTCCATAACATCTTTATGGCTATCCTCAACATGGTTTCCAACTTCGCCGGAATACCGCTTGCGTTTGCCTATATGATCCTTTTGGGAAACGCCGGCGTTATGACACAGCTTGGAAGGGAACTGGGGATCCAGGCGCTTGCTGATTTCAATCTTTACAGCACAAACGGTGTAAGTCTTATTTACGTCTATTTCCAGATCCCGCTCTCAACCTTGCTGCTGATCCCCGCTTTCGAGGGAGTCCGCAAGGAATGGCAGGAGGCATCCACTCTTCTGGGAGCCACCAAGGGGCAGTTCTGGACGAGGGTCGGAATTCCCGTTCTGATGCCGAGTATAATGGGAACTTTCAGCGTTCTGTTTGCTAATGCTCTCGCTGCATATGCTACTGTTTACGCGATCATGATGAACAGTATCTCACTGCTTCCTATCCAGATAGCAGGATGTTTCGTCGGTGAAGTCAAGATCCGTACGGGACTGGGCGGAGCGCTTTCTGTAGTTATGATGGTGATTATGGTAATCATGATACTCATCACGAATGCCATCAGCCACCAGTTCCAGAAAGGGGGTAAACAGTCATGAAGAACAGGACTGAAAGAGGCCCGGCGATAGTCATCATAATTATACTGATCTATCTCCTTATACCGCTTGTTGTGTCGATCGTTTACTCCATGTTCTCGAACTGGACAGGCATAGTTCCGCAGGGATTCACACTGCAGACATATGTAAATCTGTTCCAGGATAAGACCTTCCTGGCCAGTATCGGGCGTACGATCGTCATAGCTATAATTCCCATCGTGATCACAATCCTGCTTGTGCTTCTGGCACTCTTTGTCACGGTGGTATACTTCCCTAAACTGGAAAAATACGTACAGATAATCTGTATGATCCCATATACCATTCAGGGCGTTATCCTTTCGGTAAGTATCCTGGCCCTGTATGTATCGAATCCCACCTTCCTGAGCAATCGTGTAATAATGCTTATAGGCGCATATTGCATAATCATCCTGCCGTATATTTACCAGGGTATCAGGAACGGCATGCGGGCCGTCAATATGCCGGTGCTTCTGGAAGCTGCCGAGATGCTGGGAGCTTCCCGCATATATGCATTTTTCAGAGTCATCGTACCGAATATCATTTCCGCTATAGTAGTTTCTTCACTGCTGGCGGTGGGAATCATCTTCGGAGACTACGTTCTTGTCAGAAACCTGGCAAGCTCAGCATGGCCAAACGTTCAGATCTATCTGTATCAGGCCATGAAGTCCGACAGTATGAAGTCCAGTGCGGTATTCGTAGTCATTATGGCGGTAACATTCCTTATCGCTGCGATAGTTCTCTATCTGCAGAGCAGGGAAAGAAAAGGAAAGAAACATTAACAAGGCAGGATCATTCAGAATATACCTGCTGTCTCATATAAACAAAAGGAGAGCAGCTAATGTCATACATTAAATTTGAAAACATCTACAAGAACTTCGGATCCAATGAAGTTCTTAAGGACATAAATCTGGAAATAGAGCAGGGGCAGCTCGTTACGCTCCTGGGACCTTCAGGCTGCGGCAAGTCCACATTGCTCCGCTGCCTCGCAGGTCTTGAAACAGTTACCAGCGGCAAGGTCTACCTCGATGGAAAGGATATCACTAACGTAGATCCCAAGAACCGCGGTATCGGAATGGTATTCCAGCAGTATTCCCTCTTCCCCAATATGACGGTACTTCAGAACGTTATGTTCGGACTGTCGATGAAGAAGGTGGATAAAAAGATCGCTGAAGAGAAATCAAAGGAGATCCTTGAGATTGTAGGTCTGGGAGACAAACTCAAACAGTATCCCGCACAGCTTTCCGGCGGTCAGCAGCAGCGTGCTGCACTCGCCAGAGCTATCGTGACCGAGCCTAAGGTGCTCCTTCTGGACGAGCCTCTGTCAGCTATCGATGCACTTCTTCGTCATTCACTTCAGGTCGAGATCAGACGTATCCAGAGAGACCTCGGGATCACTGCTATTTTCGTAACCCATGACCAGGAAGAGGCTATGGTAATGTCCGACATGATCCACCTGATGTATCAGGGAAGGATCGAACAGTCAGCAGCTCCTACGGATCTGTACACCAAACCCCGCACCTCCTTCGTTGCTTCATTCATCGGCCACTACAATCTCTTTGATGCAGCTACGATGAAGAAGCTCACAGGGGAAGACGTGGAATGCGATAACGTAGCTTTCCGTCCCGAGATCATCAGGATGAGCAAGTCTCCCATCGAACAGGAAGACTCATTCATGATGAAGGGAAAGATCAACGTTTCTCTTCCTCACGGAAATATCATCAGATACGCCGTTATGTGCGGTGATATCCAGGTAGACGTAGACGAGCTCTTCGGACAGTCTGAACTGTTTGAATCCGATGACGAGGTCTACATGGCTGTAAAGAAATCTGAATGTATTTTCCTCTAACAGGAAAAAAGGAGTTGTAGTATGGCGTTAAATTTTGGCCACCGCGGTTTTTCGGGAAGATATCCTGAGAATACCATGCTGGCTTTTGAAAAAGCGATCGAAGCAGGCTGCGACGGGATCGAACTCGACGTTCATCTTTCGTCTGACGGCGAGCTTGTGATCATCCACGACGAGCGCGTGGACAGGACAGCGGACGGTACCGGATACGTAGGAAAGATGACCCTTAAGGAACTCAGAAACCTTGACGTTTCAGCTTCCTTCAGAGGCCAGTACGGAGTGAACCGCATTCCCACGCTCGAAGAATATCTCGCACTTGCAAAAGAAACCGGGATCATTACTAATATCGAACTTAAAACAGGTGTTTATACATATCCGGGAATCGAAGAGAAGACCCTTGCCATGATCGATGATTTCGGAATGAGGGACAAGATCATAATCTCCTCATTCAATCACTATTCGGTCAAGCGCATGCAGGCGCTGGCTCCGGATATGGTGTACGGCTTCCTTGAGGAAAGCCGCCTGATAGATACGCCTGCCTATGTTGCTTCCAACGGCGTACAGGCAGTTCACCCGGAATATCACATGGTGGACGAGGAATTCATGGAACAGGCTAAGAAACACGGCCTGGCTGTGAACGTCTGGACGGTAAACACGGAGCACAGCATGAGAAGACTGGCGGAACTGGGTGTCGATATCATGATCGGAAACTATCCGGACCTGTGCGGAGAAGTGCTGAAAAGCCTGAAATGATAGTTAAAACGA
>CACZGZ010000024.1 GCA_902780845.1 uncultured Eubacteriales bacterium | reverse complement strand
ATGCTTCCGTCGTATTTCGGATCCACGTTATGCCCGAACCATCCGTGACCCGACTCGTGCACGGTAGAGAGCACAGCCTGTGATATGTCATGCTTTCTGTACTTGGTGGTGAATCTCACGTCTCCCCTGGAGAGACTGGTAGTAAGCGGATGTTCCGACTCCCCCGTCTTTCCCCAGTCAGGAGTGAAACCGATGAAGTCCAGGATCTTCTTCATGACCCTTATCTGTCCTTCAGCATCGTATTCACGCTTCAGGAAACTCATATCAGGCACAGGCTTCTTCACGGCTTCCTTAACCATAGGAACTACCTGCTCCCTGACGTGGCTGAAAAACAGGTCATATTTATCCTGAGTCCACCCCGGCTGGTTGTCATCCAGCATCCTGTCGTAGAGTCCGAGAGGACTGTCTGCAAGAGATGTGATCTCTTTGTACCCGTCGATCACATCCTTAAGATACGGAGCGTAGCCTTTAAAGTCTTCCTCCGCCTTGGCCCTGAGCCACGCGGTCTTGGAACGGTCAAGGATCTGAGAAAACTCCATGTATTTCTCGGGCGGGATGTTTCTTTCCTTTGACAGGCTCTCATAATAGAGCTCCAGCTCCCTTCTGATATCCCCTTCATCCATAGGGCTGCCGGTCAGATATTCCGAAAGCGATCTTTCGGGCTCTTTGATGAGTTCGCCGATGATCCCGAACATCTCTTCATCCTGAAGTACGCGGACGTATTCTCCTCTTAAGATGGCAGTTCTCGACATCCTGTATTCGGCACCGGACGCGGGTGATCCAAAGGTCTGATCCACTCCCAGAAGCGTCAGCGCCAGTCCGTAAGCGGACAGGCGGTCTTTCCAGTTATTGAATTTATTTAATTTATCTTTTAACGTCATTATTCCTGACCTTCCATACTCTTTCTTATCATCTCATCCAGTTCCGGCTTATCCCTCTTAAGTGATATTATCCTGCCGTCTTTGATGAAGCAGTGGGACGAGATCGCCTCAGCTGCCAACTCGCCGGATGTCACATTATATATGAAGTACTTCACCTCCAGTTTGACCCCGGTGTACCTTCCTACGCTTACCCTTATCTCGATCTCATCGTCGAAACGGACGGGTTTTTTGTACTCAACGTTTATGCCGGTAACGGGAGATGCGATCCCGCTCTCTTCAAGGCTCCTGTAGCTAAGACCCAGTTCATCCATGAAAGCGATCCTGGCCTCTTCCATCCATTTCACGTAATTTGAGTGATGTATGAGACCCATCTGATCCGTCTCGTGGTAGTGTGCTTTTCTCAGGTATTTAAACATTTCAGCGTTTCTCCCTTAACTTTCTCGCGTATGACAGAGTCTGCTTAAGTGCGGACTCTTTCTCTATCCCGACGAGCCTCAGCTTATGGGCGTACTCAAGGATCTCAGTGAAATCCTCCCCGGGCTCCAGTCCTGCAGTTATCAGGTCCCTTCCCATAACGTAGGGTCTTGCCATTATCTCGTTATATTCATCCAGTCTTTCCAAAAGGAATTCCCGGTCTCCGCTGAATTCATCAGAACCCGCGAGAACAGGCTTGTCCGACTCCGCAAACCAGATGAGATCCTCCGGAGCTTCCGCCTGATCGAACATTTTATTGGTGGATTTAAGAGCAGGTTTGGCGTAGGCCGCAACGTTAGGCTTCATATGAAGAGGCACCATGTTGAGGACGTACCCGATAACGTCGTTCTCTCCCACCGTCCTTCTCATGAAACTCTCTATTATGGGAAGGCCCTTTATCTCATGTTCGTAGGCGTGTATCCTGCCGTTCTTTTCCTCGGTGGTAACGATCTTACCCAGGTCGTGGGTCAGGGCAAGCATCATGAAGCTGAAGGGGTCGGACACCCTGTCCCTGTAAGCCGCAGCCCTGTCTATGACCTCCATGGTGTGGATCCACACGTCCCCTTCCGGATGGTAGATCGGATCCTGCTCAAGGCCTATCAGCTGCCTGAGTTCCGGAAACCAGACATCCAGCTGATCCATCCTCCTCAGTTCCTCAAAAAACACCGAAGGCCTGTCCGCTTTCAGCATGGCCTTCTTAAGTTCCTCCTCGACCCTTTCCCTTGAAAGAGTCGAAAGATCTATTCCGCGGCAGAGCTCCGCCGTCTCATCAGCTATAGCGAATTTGAATCTGGCTGCGAACTGAGCGCCTCTTAAGACTCTGAGGGGATCCTCCACGAAGGTCACGGGATCGATATGCCTGATGATACCGTCTTTCAGGTCCTGCTGCCCTCCGAAGTGGTCGATGATCTCACCTGTAAGCACGTCCTCCATCAGGGCGTTCATGGTGAAGTCCCTGCGCCTTGCTGCCTGCTCGGTCCCTATAAAGGGGTCCACGTCGATCTCAAAGTCTCTATGGCCCTTTCCGACTGCACGTTCGCGTCTGGGCATGGCGATATCGATGTCCTCGCCTTTAAGCGCGAAAACACCGAAGCTCTTTCCGTATGCCAGCGGTTCTCCAACCTTTTCCAGGATAGTGAAGAGTTCCTCAGGAGCGATACCGTGGACTTCGATATCGACGTCCTTGTTATCTATCCCGAGGATCCTGTCCCTCACGAAGCCCCCAACATAGAATGTCCTGCCGCCCGCGCGTGATACATATTCAGCTATCTCATGAGCTGTGTCTTTCATTTATTTTGTAACCGTATATGCCTGATCGAAGTTGATATCCATCTCAAGATCCCCGTTCATAGACCTTATGGCTTCCGCAAGCTTACCGGATATCTCCCCGCCCGAGAATTCCTTTCCGGGAACGATCTCCACGTCGAGACTTACCTTGATCCTGTCTTCATCGTGCACTATCCTGAGGTCATGGAAGCCCTTGACTTCCGCACGCTCATTAAGCACGGAACCGATAGCCTTCTCCAGTTCTTTTCTCACAGGGTCATCAGAGAATACCGGATCCATATGACAGGTCACGTTTATTCCCATCTTTTCCTCTATTTCGCGTTCTATATGATCCAGCGCATCGTGAAGTTCCACGATATCGCTATCCGCATCAACTTCAGCGTGGAAGGTGGCGTAGGTCCTTCCCGGGCCGTAGTTGTGGATCACCAGGTCGTGCACTCCTAGGACGACCGGATGTGACTCTATGATCTCCTCCATCTCCTTAACCATCTCAGGATCCGGTCTCGCTCCCAGAAGCTGGTCCACCGTCTGCCTTATGAGCGTGAATCCGGAGTAGAGGATGAAGAGCGACATGACTATGCCGAGATATCCGTCCGGGTCGAAACCCGTGAAGTGATGCACCAGCATCCCTATCAGGATCAGTATACTGGTGATCACGTCGTTCCTGTTATCAGTTCCCGCCGCGATCACGGGAAGCGATCCTATGTGCCTGCCCGTCGCTATGATGAACAAAGAACGTGCCCCCTTTAACAGTATGGCGAATACCATGAAGCCAACTATGGCCCATGAGAATTCAGATTCCACGGGGTGCATGCACTTCTCCACAGAGTTCTTAAGAAGTTCGTATCCCACCAGCATTATGATCCCGGACACCACGAGGCTTGCGATGTATTCGGACCTTGCATGGCCGTAGGGATGCTCATCATCAGCCGGCCTTCTCGAAAAATATGCTCCGATCAGAGTAACGGACGCCGCCAGTGAATCCGCCATGTCGTGGATACCGTCCGCCATGACCGCGATGGAATTGATAGTGAGACCTATCACTATCTTGATCACGCAAAGCACCGTATTCACTATTATACCCATGAAGCCGGTGAGCCCCGTATATCTGCTTCTCACCCCGGGATCCTTTATATTCTCCCAGTCTTTTATAAATTTTTTCCAGATGAATTCCTTCATATTCTATCCTCATGACCGATTATCTTTTGATACAGAATACTATACCACTTTAAAGCCCTTTTTTAAAGTGCCATCTTGAGCATGGAGGAGTCGTATATAAATTCTTTTTCTTTATAATTCATACAAATTATGGTATAATCAAAGAGTGTAATGTCTATAGGAAAGGAGTCTCTCATGACTGAAAGATCCGATAAATATATACTGTCTTTTGACAGGTCAGAAATAAACAGATGCCTGCTCTGCCACGATCCGGAGTGCTCCAATGCGTGTCCCAAGAGCGATTCCGTTGGAGATATTTTGCGCTCGCTCTATTTCAGAAATTACAGGGGCGCCATCAAAAAACTGGATTTTGACTGCACCGACTGCAGTGCTCCCTGTGAAAAAGGCTGCATCCTAAAAAATAAAAAATCACCTGTTGAAATACGTAAGATACTCATCCAGGCGAAGAAGGACGGACATAATCTGCCCGATCCCGTTCTGGAAGACGCCGATCTGTCGACCGATATCTGCGGCGTTCCTCTGGAAAACCCCTTTCTTCTGTCATCGTCGGTCGTTTCCAGCAGTTATGACATGTGTAAACGCGCCTTTGAAGCCGGCTGGGCGGGAGCGTCATTCAAGACCATCTGCACCTTCCCTCAGCACGAGACTTCACCCAGATTTTCAGTCTTAAGAGGCCGCTCACATGCTTTCAGCGGATTCAAGAATATAGAGCAGCTGTCCGACCACAGCGTCAAGGAGAACCTTGAGATCTTCAAAAAACTGAGAGATGAATTCCCCACCAAGGTCATAATCGCATCGATCATGGGCCAGAATGAGGAAGAATGGACCGAGCTCGCATCCCTTTGCGAAAAGGCAGGCGCGTGCGTAATAGAGTGCAATTTTTCCTGTCCCAATATGGAATCCGACTCACTGGGAGTTACCATCGGTCAGTCCGAGGAGCTCGTCGAGAGGTTCACGAGAGCAGTAAGGAGCGGGACGAGCCTTCCGGTCCTCGCCAAACTCACACCGAATATAACGGATATGGTACCCATTGCCCTCGCCGCCAAGCGCGGCGGCGCTGACGGTATATCCGCCATAAATACCATAAATTCCATAACAGGAGTCGATATCGACAGACTCGTAGCAGAGCCCGCGGTAAGCGGAAGATCCATAGTCGGAGGCTACTCCGGGGCTGCTGTCAAACCCATCGCCTTAAGATTCATCTCGGATATGACGAGATGTCCTGAACTCCGCGATATGCACTTGAGCGGTATCGGCGGCATCGAGACCTGGATAGACGCGCTTGAGTTCATCCTTCTCGGATCGGGTTCCGTTCAGGTAACGACTGCTGTAATGCAGTACGGCTACAGAATAGTGGAAGACATGATCGAGGGCCTCACGGAATACATGAAGCTTAAGGGCATATCTTCCTTAAAGAACCTGATAGGCGGAGCATCCGACACCGTGGTGGATCACAAGAGCATCAAAAGAGATACAGTCCTCTTCCCCGTATTCATCCATGAACTCTGTAACGGCTGCGGAAGATGCTACATCTCCTGCAGGGACGGAGGCCATCAGGCGATAAAATTCGATCCTGAAACCAGAAGGCCATCGCTTGACGGAAGCAGATGCGTGGGCTGCCACCTCTGCAGGCTGGTCTGCAGCGAAAAGGCCATCAAAACAGCAAAAAAAGCAATATCGAGATAAATCAAGGCCGCCCAAACGGACGGCCCTTTTTTAATGTTTCTTATTCCGTTTCAAGGATGAAGGCTATACTTCCATCTTCACCGTCGTATGTGTCCCAGGCGGTAAACCCTTTATCCGCAAGCCTCATGGCTTTCAGTCCTTCAATGGTATCAGGAAGAGCACCATATGAAAGCGACCCTATCTTCTGGAAGACGTCCCTGTTTATCTCGTCCACGTCCAGATGGTTCTTGCTTAAGTATGCACCGACTTCGATGTTTTCCCTTACCGTCAGGTTCGGTATAAGGTTATACATCTGAAAGATATAGCCCAGATGCTCCCTTCTGTATCTGGTGAGACTTCTGTCATCCATGCCTTTCATGGAAGAGCCGTCGACGATTATCTCACCCGAATCTGCGCTGTCGATCCCTCCGATGATATTGAGAAGCGTCGACTTGCCTGAGCCCGACGGCCCGAGAAGCACGCAGAACTGACCTTTCTCCAGTTCCAGGTTTACACCCTTAAGTACCTCTACCCTGCTGTCCTTTTCTCCAAACGATTTATAAATGTCTTTTATCTCAAGAAACATATAAAAGTCTCCTTCCGATGCTAGATGTCATGGCTAACTTTGGTTAGTCTACGCTAACTATACTATACCTTTGTTCCAAAAAAATCAAGTATCCTGATAAAAAAAGAACGGCCCATACGGGCCGTCCCAATATTTGAATTATTCTGTTATCAGGCGATTACATCATTCCGCCCATGCCGCCCATGCCGGGGTTTCCGCCGCCCATCATTACAGGAGGCATATCTTCCTTGACGTCTACGATACCGGCTTCGGTTGTCAGCAGCATTGCAGAAGCGGATGATGCATTCTGAAGTGCTGAACGTGTTACCTTGGCGGGGTCAACGATACCTGCTTCGAGCATATCCACGTATTCCTCTGTAGCAGCGTTGAGGCCGACTCCCTTAGGAGCCTTCTTCACTTCAGCCACTACGACGGATCCTTCAAGGCCAGCGTTCTCAGCGATCTGTCTTACAGGCTCCTCAAGAGCTCTTTCGATGATGGCTGCGCCTGTCTTAACGTCTCCGGATAACGTCTGAACGTATTCAGAAACCTTAGGAATAACGTTTACGAGAGCAACTCCGCCTCCGGGTACGATACCTTCTTCAACAGCAGCCTTGGTAGCGTTAAGTGCGTCCTCGATCCTGAGTTTTCTTTCCTTAAGTTCTGTTTCTGTAGCAGCGCCGACCTTGATAACAGCAACTCCTCCGGAGAGTTTAGCGAGTCTTTCCATGAGCTTCTCATGATCGAATTCGGATTCTGTAGCTTCAGCCTGGGACTTGATAGCTGCAACACGGTTTGCGATCTCTTCCTTGTCTCCCATGCCGCTTACGATGGTGGTGTTGTCCTTGTCTACCTTAACTGTAGCAGCCTGGCCAAGCATGTCTACTGTAGCTTCCTTGAGCTCGTATCCGAGGTCGGAGCTAAGATATGTACCGCCTGTTAATACTGCGATATCCTCGAGCATTGCCTTTCTTCTCTCGCCGTATCCGGGAGCCTTTACAGCAACTACGTCGATAACGCCTCTTAATTTATTTACAACAAGTGTTGCGAGAGCTTCGCCTTCAACATCCTCTGCGATGATGAGGAGCTTTCTTCCCTGCTGCATTACCTGTTCAAGGAGTTTAACGATGTCCTGAATGTTGGAGATCTTCTTGTCGGTGATCAGGATGTAAGGGTTCTCAAGAACTGCTTCCATCTTCTCTGTATCGGATACCATGTATGCACTTAAGTATCCTCTGTCGAACTGCATACCTTCAACTACGTCAAGAGTTGTTCCGAGGGACTTGGATTCCTCAACGGTGATGACTCCGTCATTACCTACCTTCTCCATAGCATCAGCGATGAGCTGACCGATCTCGTTATCGCCAGCTGAGATTCCGCCTACCTGTGCGATAGCTTCCTTGGATTCAACGGGTTTAGCGATCTTTGCGATCTCAGCAACTGCTACATCAACAGCTCCCTTAACACCCTTCTTGAGTTCCATGGGGTTAGCTCCTGCAGCAACGTTCTTGAAGCCTTCTCTTACGATGATCTGAGCAAGCAGTGTAGCTGTTGTGGTACCGTCACCTGCAACGTCGTTTGTCTTGGAAGCAACTTCCTTGACGACCTGTGCGCCCATGTTCTCTGTAGGATCTTCAAGTTCGATCTCCTTTGCGATGGTAACACCGTCATTGGTTACAAGGGGTGATCCGAACTGCTTTGCGATGAGTACGTTTCTGCCCTTAGGTCCTAAGGTGATCTTGACTGCGTTTGCTAATTTATCTACGCCGGCCTGTAAGAGTCTGCGTTCTTCTTCTCCGTAAATAATGTCTTTTGCCATTTCTTCTGCCTCCGATTTATTATTCTATAACAGCGAGGATGTCGCTCTGTCTCATGATAGTTAACTCTTCACCATCGTGCTTGATGTCGGTTCCGCCGTACTTGGAGAATACGACCTTATCGCCAACCTTTACTTCCATGGGTTCCTCTTCGGTTCCGGGACCTACAGCTACTACCTCAGCATACTGGGGAGCTTCCTTGGACTGTGAAGTAAGGATGAGACCGCCCTGAGTCTTTTCTTCTGCTTCGATCTTCTTGATGACTACTCTTGCACCTAATGGTCTGATCATTTTAATTCCTCCTTATAGATCATTGAAAGCCGTGCTTTCATTTTTTACGTTATTTCCGGTCTTCCGGTTGTTTAGCACTCTTTTATCTTGAGTGCTAACATATTCTATTATACCTAAACTCCACCCTTTGTCAATATCATTTAATGTGATTTTTTAGTGAAAAACAAAATATCGCCGGCGTGCGGCGATATTCGGATTCATTTTCTGTTAGACTCAAGACATCTGATATAGTAGAAGAGGTATTGCTGGGCGAGGCCTGCGTATTTTCCGAAGTGCTCCCTCGCAAAGCGATCCATGCCGGCCTTGTCCTTTTCTTCAAAGCCGTAGAATCTGTTCATAAGTCTTTTGACCCATACGTCTATCGGGAACGATTCCAGGTCGTGCATGCCGAAGAGCCTGATGCATGATTCCACCTTGGGGCCTACGCCGGTGAATCTTCCTACTTCCAGCCTCCCCTCTTCGTCGAGCTCCAGCCACTGACGGGCGGTCTCGATCAGATATTTATCCCTGTAGCCCAGCCTTACCGGTGCCAGATCGGATACATCAAGGGAAGCGAGTTTTTCAGGTGACGGTACGCTGTACCATTTCTTTCCCCTGAATTCTCCCGCGTATTCACCCTGGATCTCTGAGAGTTTCTCTATGCAGCCCTTTATCCTGGGGATGTTGTTGTTCTGGGAAATGATGAAGTCCACCACGGTCTCCCAGAGATCCTGCTTCAGGATCCTGATGCCCGATCCGGCCTTCACAGCTTCGGGAAGGACCTCGCCCTCTCCCATCGTCAGGATCTTCTGCATACCTTCATAGTCGCTTCCGAGATCGAGATATTCCTCCCAGAACTACCTGCTCCCGCAGCCGGTAACGGTAAGGGTATCTCCTTCGAGCTTCATATTCGCGGGATATCCCAGGGCTATCCCCGTATAGCTTCCGTCCTCTTCCTTATTCCATCTGAAGCACTGGCCGCATTCAAAGGTCTGCTCTAGATCCAGATCCTTTATATCATAAAATATGTGCGTATTTATCATTTTCTATTCCTCTGACTTCTATGTTTACTTCCGTCACGTTGAAGGCAGTCATGTTCTCAACGGCGTCAGTTACCTTCTTCTGAAAGTTCATCACGTCATCCCACAGGCTGCAGCCGGCGTTTATCTTAAGGGCTATGTTTATTATATAGTCCTCGGGGGACGGCTCCTGAGTAACCAGGATCACGCTGTTTATGGCCGGATCATCCTCTGCCGTTATATTGCAGATATCGGATATTACCTTCTCTGACAGCAGATAATCGCCGTAGTAGCTGTATGTAGGTCTTACGACCGTCCTTTCATTTGTTGCGTGAGCCCTTCCCTTGAAAAGTCCGAGGGTATCCAGGAAGTATCCCGCAAATGATCTCTTGAGCTCCATGGCAGGCGCAGGTATTACGTGTTTCCCGTGGGCCTTCCTCTGCTTTTCGGCTTCCTTGCGCTCTTCTTCTGTCGTGATATCCTCTATATGGATGCGGTGGATCACAGGCTCCTGTTTGAGTTTCCTGTTTCTGTGCCTTTTGATCCCGAGGCGCTCTATGATGAGGTCCGCCATTTCATCGGAAGTCCCCAGCACCAGGATCGACCTGGGCCTCTTGGCTCTAATCGCCTGAGAAACCTTCTTCGCCTTCTTCTCATCATTGAAGATAGCCGCCTTTACAGCCCCTATCTTGGTCTCGCAGCGCTTGGCCGACTCGCCGGCAGTAACCATGCCTTTATATATGAAAAGGCCGTCGTCTATCACGCCGTCTATATCATATTGTTTGCAAATGTCCATAGCCCGGTAGCTCTTTCCGGTACCGGACGGACCTGTAAGTGTGTAGATCTCCATATCAAAAAATGCTCTTTACTTTTTGAAAAGATTTGATATAATACATGCTGTAAGATATCTTATGTGTATGTAGGAGGAAATGAAATGGCTTATAAGATTACTGATGCTTGCATCGCATGCGGAGCTTGTGCTGCTGAGTGCCCTGTAGAGGCTATCTCTGAGGGAGACGGAATCTATGTTATCGACGCAGATACCTGCATCGATTGCGGAGCTTGCGCTGGCGCTTGCCCTGTAGAGGCACCCGTAGAGGCATAATCCTGACAAAGTTAAACGACTTTGCTGAATCAAAAGAAAAACAACCGGTCAAGCCGGTTGTTTTTTATTTGTCTTTCATGTAGTAGGCAAGAGCGTGCAGGCTGTCTGACATATGCACGTTCTCTACGCATACGTTGTCGGGAAGCTCAAGATCCACGGATGAGAAATTCCAGATCCCCTTGATACCGGCTTCAACCAGAGTATCTGCAACCACTTGTCCTTTATCTCTCGGTACCGTGATCACCGCCACCTCTACGCCATTGTCCCTGATGAACGCTTTCAAATCGTTAAATGCATGGACCTGAGTGCCTTTGAACACTTCGTTTTCCACCTTGTCGCTCACATCAAAGATACCGGCGATACTGAATTGTTTTTCGTTCTTTTCAATGTAGCTGGCCATTGCCTGACCAAGTCTGCCATATCCCACAACAACCGTCTTGTATTCCTTGTTCAGACCAAGGATGTTACTGATCTCATTATAAAGGTTCTCAACGCTGTAGCCATAGCCCTGCTGACCGAATCCGCCGAAATTGTTCAGATCCTGTCTGATCTGTGATGCAGTGTAACCTATAAGCTCAGACAGATCCTTAGATGAGATCTTCTCAACTCCCCTCTTCTTTAGTTCTCCAAGATAACGTCTATACCTGGGAAGCCTCTTAATTACTGCCTTGGAGATAACTTTTGTCTGTTTCATTGCCTTTACCTTGTTGTTAGTCGTAAAAAGTATGGGTTATTTATTATCTTCTACAAACCTTACAAGATCCTGTACGGTCTGTATAGTTTCAGCCTCCTCATCGGGGATCTCGATACCGAACTCATCTTCGATAGCCATAATGATCTCTACAGCGTCAAGTGAGTCTGCGCTTAAGTCCTTCATGAGATTAGTTTCCATAGTGATTTCAGATTCTTCTACCTGAAGCTGCTCCATTATGATTTCTTTTATCTTATCAAAAACCATTTTTCTATCCTCCTAAAAAGCCAATGTTTTCACATTGCTGTTTAACAATGGTTATTATACTAATCTTATAATCATTATGCAAGTAAAACTACGCAAAAAAATTATTATAAAATAACTCTTAAATATATGTATTCAGTTATACTGGAGCTCCTCCCATTTGAGATACGCAGCGTCTTCTTTCTCTTTCAGTTCCGTCATTTCGCTGCTCAGTCCGGAAAGTTTCCCGAAGTCCGTCAGGTTTTCCGGGAGCTGCATCTCGCGCTCGATCTCCGCTATTCTTTCTTCTATGGACTCTATTTCCCTCTCAAGCCCCTCTATTTCGCGTTTACGGCGTCTTTCCTCTGCTTCGGCGGCTTTCTTTATCGCTCGCTCTTCCTTTGCGGACAGTCCATCCTGAGGCTCAAAAGCCGTGCCGTCCTTTGAAGCAGGCGATGCCTCTTCAAGCGCTTTTCTTTCAAGGTAATAATCGTACTTTCCGAGATACTCCACAACTCCGTCAGGCGTCAGTTCCAGGATCCTGGTGGGGATCTTCTGGAGGAAATATCTGTCGTGGGAAACGATAATGGCGGTGCCTTCAAATTCCTGGAGCGCCTCTTCGAACACTTCCTTTGATTCGATGTCCATATGATTCGTAGGTTCGTCGAGTATAAGCGTGTTGGCGCCGCTCATCATGAGCTTCACCAGAGTGAGCCTTGCCTTTTCTCCGCCGGACAGAGACCCTACGTTAAGGAATACGTCCTCTCCTCTGAAGAGGAACCTTCCAAGTATTGACCTGAGCTCTGTGTCGTTGTACAGATGATATGAATCCCTGAGTTCCTCGAGGACGTTAAGGTCGTCATGGAGAAGCTGCTGACCCTGGTCGTAATAGCCGAAGGCCACGTTGGTTCCGAGTTTGAATCTTCCTTCAGTCGGCTTGAGTTCGCCCATCAGCATCCTTAACAGCGTGGTCTTTCCGACTCCGTTGGGTCCGAGGATACAGATCTTCTCTCCTCTCTTGATATCGAAGTTGACGTGTGAGAAAAGATGTCTGTATGGCATCCTGTCGTAGAGAGTCTTCCCCAGGTCCTCCGCTATGACCACATCGTTTCCGGATCTGAAGTCCTGCTTGAACCTGAACTTCATCCTGGGATCGTCGCCCTCGGGCTTTTCCAGTCTGTCAAGCATTGCCAGCCTCTTTTCCCTTGACTGCGCGCGCTTGACCAGATGCTCCGTGTTATGCTCCTTCATTATGCGGATCATATCTTCCTGGCGGCGTATCTCTCTCTGCTGATTGTTATATGCCTTCAGCTCCGACTCTCGCCTTACCCGCTTCTGTTCCGCGTATGAAGAGTAACTTCCCTTGTATGTGTAAAGATGCTTGTGCTCTACTTCGAATATCCTGTTAACCACCTTGTCAAGAAAATACCTGTCGTGGGAAACTATGAGCACCGTCCCTTTATATCCGGCCAGATACTGCTCCAGCCACCTCAGGGTATCTATGTCCAGATGGTTTGTGGGCTCGTCCAGAAGGAGGATATCCGGCTTCTCCAGAAGCAGGGCTGCCAGAGCCAGTCTGGTCCTCTCTCCTCCGGAAAGCTCCGCTATCTTTTTTTCATAGTCCTCGGGTCCGAACGCCATGGAAGTCAGTACACCGGTCATCTCGGATCTGTAGGTGTATCCTCCCAGCTTCTCGAATTCGAGATGAAGAGCATCGAGCCTGTTTATCAGATCTTTTCCGGGTGCTTCACCCTTTTCACGGCACTCTTCAATCTTCTGAGTGACCTCTTCAAGTTCCTTTTCGACCCTGTGTATATCCGAAAAGATCGCGTCTATCGACTTTATCACGGTGTCTGACCTGAAGAAGTTATCTCTCTGTTTAAGGTAACCTATCTCAGCATCCTGGGACACAAAAAACTCGCCCTCTGAAGGTTCCCATTCTCCTGCGAGAATGTTCAGAAGGGTCGTCTTCCCGGCACCGTTTCTCCCGATGATGCCGATCCTGTCGCCGGCATTTACGGAGAATGACGCGTCCTCAAGGACGACGTCCGTACCGTAGGCCTTTGTTAACTTGTTTGCTGAGAGTATTATCATTTTTTATTAAAGTTCAAGGAAGGGATAGGCGTCCATATCAAGGCCGTCAGCTCCCTGTTTCTGATATTTATAGTATGCGGCGCAGGCGATCATCGCACCGTTATCCGTGCAAAGTATCGGCGCCGGGTAATACAATGAAATGTGTTTCTTTGAGCAGGCGCTGTCCAACATCTCCCTCAGTCTGGAATTCGCAGCGACACCTCCCGCGAGGACTAATTTGGATTCATGCCTGAGATCACAGGCATCCATTGCCTTCTTTACGATGACGTCCATGACAGCCTGCTGGAAGGAAGCGGCAACGTCGGCACGGTTCACCTCGCGGCCCGCCTGCTTCTCCTGATTCAGATAGTTGAGGACTGCAGTCTTCAGCCCCGAAAAGCTGAAGTCAAGGCTGTCCTTTTCAAGATACACCCTCTTGAAGTGGATAGCCTCGGGGTTTCCTTCCTTTGCGATCCTGTCGATCTTCGGACCGCCGGGATATCCGAGCCCCAGGACTCTCGCCACCTTATCGTAGCACTCGCCGACAGCGTCGTCCCTTGTGCCTCCCAGTACGGTAAGCTTGTCGTAGTCATCCACCTGGACTATCTCCGTATGTCCGCCGGATGTGATAAGAGCCATAAAAGGCGGTTCAAGTTCGGGATGCTGGATGTAGTTCGCGCTTATATGTCCGTTCAGGTGATGAACGCCCACGAGCGGTTTTCCCGCGGCGTAAGCCAGGGCTTTAGCGGTGGACACTCCCATAAGTAGTGCTCCCACAAGCCCGGGACCCATGGTGACCCCTATGAGGTCGATTTCATCCATGGTGACTCCCGCCTCCGAAAGCGACGCGCTGAGAACTCCGTTGATGTTCTCCAGATGATGGCGCGAAGCGATCTCCGGCACTACTCCTCCGTAGTTCTTAAATATATCTATCTGCGAGGAGATAACGTTGGAGAGCACTTCTCTTCCGTCAGCCACAACAGAGATGGCTGTCTCATCGCATGATGTTTCTATTCCAAGTGTCAAAAATTTGTTATCTTTCATACTTCATGACCCTTCCACATGATAAGGGCATCCGTTCCGTCGTATTCGTAATATCCGGGTCTCACTCCGACGCCTGTGAATCCCATCTTTTCGTAAAGCTTTATGGCGGGTTCGTTGTCCACCCTCGCTTCAAGAGTCCAGCTGGACGTTCCGCCTTCTGAAGTGAGCCTTATCATTTCAGAGATCAGGGCCTCTGCGATGTGCTGCCTCCTGTATGCGGGATCCACAGCTACGTTAGTGATATGACCCTCATCAAGTATCCTCCATACCCCCATATAGCCCACTATCCTGTCATCGGATATGGCGGCGAGATACAGAGTTTTATCCGCGTTTTCGACGATCTCATTAAAGAATGCTCCCTCTGACCAGGGGTCTTCTCCTTTAAAGCAAACCGCTTCCAGTTCTGCGATCGCCTGTACGTCTTTTTCTTCAGCTCTTCTTATCTTAAGGTCCATCCCGTCACTCCTGTTTTGGAAGTCTCGAGATTGGGAGCTGACCCGCCTTGAGCTTGGTCTCAGCTTCCGCTTCTCTCATGTATTCGGGAAGAAGATCCTTATACTCCACCGTCTGTCCGTCACTGAACCTGAGAAGGCCGACCCTTGCGATCTCGCAGGCATCCTGATATCTGATCTCCTCAGGAGCGAAACGATACCTCACTTCGGTGCCTTCAAAAGCTTCCTTAAGTATTTCCCCATAGGAGTCCACGCCGTCCCCGTAGAAGATGATCTCACTTGATCCCCTGATCTCTTCTTTTGCTATCCTTATAACGTCGTCTATCATCCAGGGTCCCTCTTCGAGATATCCGTCGATGAAGCCATAGACCTGACGCCTTCTGGCATTCAGGATGACGCATACCGTAGTGTCCGAAAAGTCCATCCCCTCAGGTCTCTTCTTAAGCAAAGCAGACGAAAGAGAGGACACCTTTATACAAGGCACCTCCCATATCTGTGCGAGAGCCCTTGCCGTGGACACTCCTATCCTGATACCGGTGAAAGACCCGGGACCCACGTCGCATGCTATGGCATGGATGTCTTCAGGCTGCGCTCCGACTTCTTCCAGCATATCCCTGATCATCGGCATCAGATCCTTCAGATGACTCATGGATTCCCTGGATTCCTTATGTGCGACCAGCTTGCTTCTGTCGCTTATCAATGCCACGGAGCCGTGAGGCCCCGTGGTTTCAATTGCTAAAATGTACATTTATATATCCTCTGGCCTTCCTCTTCACCGTATTCCATGTAGATCCTCATTGTGTCCTCCGGAAGCGCCTCTTCTATGAGATCCGCCCATTCTATGACGGTCAGTCCGTTCCCTTCAAAATATTCATCAGCTCCGATATTGAAAAGCTCATCTATCGCTCTTTCCCTGATGGGCCTTCCCTCTTCGCCTGAGATATCCTGACCCGAAAGGATGTCGTTATCCCCCGCGAGCCTGTATACGTCGAAATGATAGAGAGGAAGCCTGCCGGAGCGGTACTCTTTCACGATGGTGAAAGTAGGACTGCTGATCCTGCCGGTTATCCCAAGCCCCTCAGCGATGTATCTGGTGAGTGCCGTCTTCCCCGTTCCGAGATCTCCCATCAGGGCGATCACGTCTCCTGGCATGGCATTTTCAGCAAGACTTATACCGAAGGCTCTGGTCTCTTCTTCGTTTTCAATTTTGATGACTCTCTTTATTTCCATATATCTCTTTATCTGTGAAGGAACGGGCTTATTCTCTTGTATACCAGGAAGGTGACCACGCTGTTCACGCCTGCTTTTATGAAGTTGAACAGTATGATCCAGGGCATGAAGGGCATCAGAGCCTCAAGGGTGAGCCCCATGAATCTGGTGGTGATCAGCATGTTTGCAGGTATCATGATGAGTACCATCGCAAGGGTACCGAATATGAGACCGATGATGGCGTTCTTTTTTGTCTTTTCCCTGGAATAGATAAGACCTGATACCAGTACCAGCGCCGTGGTGGCTATTATATGCATTATGATGCCGTAAGCTCCGGACTGGGCTGAAACAGTCACTCCCTGAAGTATAGCGGTCACAAGAGTGAGGATGATCCCCGCTCCGGGTCCGAATGCAAAAGATCCAAGCAGGATGGGTATATCCGCGGGATCATACTCAAGGAAGGGTACCATCGGAAGAATGGGAAGGTGGATAAGCGCCACCAGTACGATGGATACCGCGACCAGCATGGCCATCTTGGCAAGTTTGGTGCTGTTGTTCTGTGTGTTCATTTTGATTCCTTTCTGCGGATGCTTCTCCGCTGCCGGGCCTTGGATTTTAGTACTATGTTTTGGCTAAACCCGACACAAAATATATTTGAGAGGGAATCTGTTCAGTTGTGGCCTCTATCTCCGCGGCCATTAAAAAGGCCTTGAAGATATTTCAAGGCTCTCAAAAAATACAAGTCAAAAAATGCTCGTGTTTCTCCCATCCAGACTATAACTGTCGGTTCCGGAATTACACCGGATCAGCCATCGGTAAACCTCAGGCTCGCAGACTGTCACTGCCGGTGGGGACTTCCACCCCGCCCTGAAACAGATTACTTCTTTAATATACCTATATCATACTTTTCTATGATTGGCAATAGTCCGTCGAAAAATTTCTCTTCATCCTCAACATCAGCCGTCATCTTAAGGAGGGCTGCCTTCTCATCCAGGACAAGTTCAGCGGGCTCTCCGATGGAAGCGGCTTCTTTGTTATAGAATTCCACGAATTCATTATGGCTTTCATTTACGAAATTGATCCTGCCGAGGAACAAAAGAGTATCATCTCCTGTTATCTCATAGGATTTGCCTATTCCCTTTATCTTAAGGGAAGGCACCTTATCCCCGGAAGTCTCCTCGTAAACAAAAACATCATAAGCCTCCCTCACCTTTTCATATCCCTTTCCGGATGTGTTGAACACCACGGCTCTGGTGAGGGATGCGCTTCTGAGTTCCAGTCCCTTGACTGTGTTTCTGGAGAATTTTTTCGCCAGCGTGAAGTCAGCTTTCATTAAACTGCTTCAACCCCCTGGATCTCGGGATAAGTCTCTCTTAAGAGTCTCTCAATTACTCCCTTGATCGTCATTGTAGCGCCGGGGCAGCCTGCGCAGTGTCCCTGAAGCTGTACCCTGACGATATGATCGTCTGTGTATTCGATGAACTGGATATCTCCGCCGTCTCTCTGTAAGTAAGGTCTGATCTGTGCTATAGCGTTCTTGATGTTTTCTTCCATTGATGTTTTCTCCTTATCGGTATTTTGCTTTCAGCAGGTCCGCGGTCCGGGCCGCGTCTGCTGTATTTTATGGGTTTTAGTTCTGTATCTCTTCAACTTCAGTAAGAGGAGTATCGTCTCCGGTGATGGTCTTGTCATCCTCTACCGTGTACGGATCCATCTTGGTTCCCTTGAAGAAATGCAGTATAGTAACGGTCTTGTTGACTTCAGTGTTACCGTCGTAACTTAAGATGCCTGTAGCGCCTTCGAAATCCGAGATCTCCTTTATGGCGTCCCTTATATGAACACCCGCGGGAATGCCTGTCTGAAGAGCTGTTTCATATGTCTGTACAAGCGCTCTTCCCTTGGCATCCGTCCCGGCTTCTTCTTTGATCTTTTCCATGTCTACTTCCTGAAGGTCCGCATATGCGTCTTCTATGCCCTTCAGCATGATGAGATAAGCATCGAAGGCCGTGGCCATGGAGCCTGAAGGCGGGTCGGCATTTTCTCCGTATTTATCGTAATACGCTTCTGTGAACAGTGTGTATGTCGATGTAGTATCCGCTGCCTGAACAGAGGGATAGGAAACGCTGAGTTCCGGATTGCTGATGATATACTTCTCGAACTCCTTGGTATCCCAGTCGCCTGTTCCGAGGAACTGAGGGAAGTACTCCATCTCCTTGGCCTGAGACATGAATACCTGGGCTGCTGCCGGAGGTATGGCCAGAAGAACGGCTTCCACGTTCCCGTCCTTAAGCTGCTGGATCCAGGTCTTGTAGTCGCCCAGTTCGGTATCGACCGAAAGATTGGCCTTGAAAACGTCGTCTCCTTCAATAAGGCTTCCGACCTTGTTCCTGAATCTTCTTACGAAGGCGCTGGATGAGTCGTCTCTTAAGGATTTGACTGTCGCGAATGATTTCTTACCGAGTCCGTTAACGGCATATTCACCGAGAGCTGCTCCCTGCTTGGCCATTGAGAACGAAGTGGTGAAATAGAAATCGTTGTTTGCCGTGATCAGCGGATTGATACTGGTTATGGTCATGGCAGGAGTATTGGCCGCCACAACGTAATCAGATGCGACCAGCGTGAGCGTATCGCTGTAACTTCCGAATATGAATGTCGGATTCTGGCTCATCAGCTCCTGAAGAGCCTGCTTGGCGTCATAGATGTTCGATCTGTTATCAGCGTATATGAGTTCTATATTCTTGCCGAGTACGGTGGGATAAAGATCGTGGGCAAGCTCTATTCCTGCCGCCTCTTCCTTTCCGTACTGCTTGAACTCTCCTGAAAGGCATTCATAGATACCCACCTTGATGGTAGGATCCTTCACTTCCTGATTGTTGGTTCCGAACCAGGCGTTCCTGAAATCAGTAAAGGTCTTGCCTCCCGAAATAAAGCTTGCGGCAACTATCAGTATACAGAGAACGACCAGGGCTGCGATCCCGGTCTTACTTATTCTGTTTCTTTTTTTTGCGGTATCTTTTTTCATAATACGTGGATTATAACATATTATCCGCTTTTATTCAAGAAAGCCCGGGATTTTTCATTCAAAGTTCATCTTTTTCTCATATACCCCCGCTGCGTTATTCTCAATCAATATATAATAAAAAAACATGTTTATTTTTTTCTGTTTTGTGGTAAAATATTTTTGTTAGCGTGAACGTAATGCCCGCGTTTATTTTCGGGGGAACGTAACGCCGGCATATAAGATAAAATTTAGAAAAAATGACGGAGGTATACTATTATGAAATGGGTTTGCACAGTATGCGGATATGTACACGAAGGAGCAGAACCACCTGCAGAATGCCCTATCTGCCATGTTCCCGCAGATAAATTCAAGGCAATGGACGAAGAAAAGTCCTGGGCTGCAGAGCACGTTGTTGGAATCGCTCAGGGTGTGGATCCCGAGATCGTTGCAGGATTAAGATCAAATTTTGAAGGAGAATGCTCTGAAGTAGGTATGTATCTCGCAATGGCAAGAGTTGCTCACAGAGAAGGATATCCTGAGATTGGTCTTTACTGGGAAAAGGCTGCCTATGAAGAAGCTGAACATGCTGCTAAGTTTGCAGAGCTCCTCGGTGAAGTGGTCACTGATTCCACCAAGAAGAACCTTGAGATGAGAGTTGACGCTGAATACGGCGCAACCAAGGGTAAGACCGACCTCGCTAAGAGAGCTAAGGAACTCGGACTCGATGCTATCCACGACACCGTTCATGAAATGGCAAGAGACGAAGCAAGACACGGCAAGGCTCTTGAAGGACTCCTTAAGAGATACTTCGGTTAATAGAGTATTCAACGCGTTAGGTCTTGTACCGGACGCCGAATATCAATATCAAGCAAAGAAACAGGCTGCAGTTCGCAGCCTGTTTCAGTTTATAAGTATGTT
>CACZGZ010000023.1 GCA_902780845.1 uncultured Eubacteriales bacterium | reverse complement strand
CTATCATTCTTACACTATGAAGTTTTCAAGGTTCAGGTTCCGTTTGACGCGGAACATTTCAATGATAACACCGAAGCATTATCTTGTCAAGCACTTTTTTAACTTTTTAACAAGTTTTTTAAAATGCAGGTCTGTCATTTGCGACAGCTTTATTAATATATCACCATATATCCCCATTGTCAAGTGGGTTTTTCAAATATATTTTGTATACATAAATTACTTTATATATATTGTATTACTACATATTATATATAACTAAATGTCGGACCGGGTAACTTTGATGTCCCCTTTTTATCATCAGAGACATTGCACAGAAAGATATAAGACATTATAATTGAAGCACACGTTATTATATGCAGTTCAGAGGTCACATATGGACATATATTACAATGCAAAAATATACGGAAGCGGATGTACTGCAATAGCAGCATCAAACGGAAAGATAAAGCAATTAGGTTCAGACGCTGATATTCTTCCCCTTGCCGGTAATGATGATATTACTGTAGATCTCAATGGTGCATTCATCCTTCCCGGCTTCGTGGATTCCCATCTTCATTTCCTGGAATATGCTTTTGAAAAGAGCTTCGTCGATCTGACGGGAACGAAATCTCTGGAGGATCTTCTTGATACTCTCCGTGAAAAACTTCCGGAAGCAAAGAAGTCAGGAAGGCCTTTAAGGGGTACCGGTTTCAATCATAACTACTGGGACTCACCTGTTCTTCCCACAAGGAATGACCTTGACGGCATTTCAGATGAAGTCCCTATCATGATAAGAAGGACCTGCCATCACATTACCGTTGCCAATACTCCTGCTCTGAAGCTTGCCGGGATGCTTGAGACCAATCCTGACGGGATCCTTAGAGAAGATGAACAGAACACCTTGGAGGAAGCCCTTCCTCCCCTCACCCTCGATCTGGTCAAAAGTATGATCCTCGACGCATCCGAGGACGTTATAGCCAAGGGTATCACGGAGATCCAGACAGATGACCTTCCTCTGATCTCATCTGAACTGTACGGTAAGACCATACTGGATGCATACATGGAACTTGACCGCGATGGACTCCTTCCAATGAGAGTTTACGAGCAGTGCAATCTTCCTTCAATGGAAAGGCTCGACGCTTTCCTTAAAGACGGATATATGATGGGAGATTCCTCAGGTAACTTCACCATAGGGCCTTTGAAACTTCTCGGCGATGGTGCTCTGGGTGCCAGGACAGCTGCCATGGCAGCAGACTATCTTGACGATACGGGAAACCGCGGCATCCTGAACTTCACCGATGATGAGATGAACGGACTGGTGAAAGCCGCCCACGATGCCGGCATGCAGGTCGCGATCCACGGGATCGGCGACAGATGTATCGATCAGATCCTGGATGCTTTTGAGCTCGCTTTACAGGATTCTCCGAGAGCCGATCACAGACACGGAATAGTGCACTGCCAGATAACCAGACCCGATCAGCTTAAACGTATGCAGGATATGGGCATTATGGCATATATCCAGCCCGTGTTCCTTAAAGCAGATCAGCACATAGTTGAAGACAGGATCGGAACGGAACTCACAAAGACCTCATATGACTGGAGAACCATGAAGGATATGGGCATTCACCTCTCAGGCGGTTCCGACTGTCCTGTGGAACCCTTCGATATACTTCCCAACATGTATTACGCTGCAACCTGTAAAGAACCCGGTGCCGACAGCCCCTGGTATCCCGAAAAGGCTCTGAGTTTAAAAGAAACGATAGATATGTTCACCTCAGAAGGAGCCTATGCATCTTTCTCTGAAAGAAGACGCGGTAAACTCCTCCCCGGATATGATGCGGACTTTACCGTCCTGGATAGAGACATCACCGAGGGTGCTCCTTCTTCCCTTCTCGAAGCCGAAGTCGTGATGACTGTGGTCGGAGGCCGTCCTGTATATATCAAAAAAACTTGACTCTCAAAACAGATGTTTTATAATAAATACATTCTACATTTTGAGCAGGACTAATCATGATAGGAACGATCGTAAACGCAATAGCTATAATAATAGGTTCTCTTGTTGGCGGCTTCTTCAAGCGCCTCATGAACGAGAACCTCAATAACAGGCTCCTTGAAACCATGGGACTTGCTGCCTTCGGTATAGGGATCAATTCAGTAGTGCAAAACATGCCCGACTCAAATTATCCCGTTCTATTCATAGCAAGCCTTGCCCTGGGATGCGTCGCAGGAACTCTTCTTAAGATAGATGAAAGGGTCGGCAAACTGACATCATCCAAGGGTAATGATTCAAATCTGGCTACCGGAATAATCACAGGCTGCCTCATCTTCTGTGTCGGCACCCTTTCGATCCTCGGTCCCGTGCAGGCGGCTCTTTACGGAGATCACACCTTCCTGTTCACAAACGCCACCCTTGATCTTGTCACATCCATGGTCCTGGCGTCTGCTTACGGAGTCGGTATGATAGTCTGTGCAGCAGTTCTGGTGATCTGGCAGGGTTCAATATATGCCCTCACCCTTCTTGCCGGAAACGTACTTACGGATAACATGATGACGGAACTTTCCATAGTCGGCGGCTTCCTCATCGCCATGACCGGACTCAATATAATGGGAGTAAAGAAATTCAAGACTCTTGATTATCTGCCCGCCCTTCTGATTCCGCTTATCTGGTGCGCCATAGCAGGTTGACAAAAGACGAATAAAATGCGAAAATGTGTTTTGCAGTTATTTTGCAAAACACTTTTTTATGGGAGAAAAACATGCGTATAGATAAATTTCTTAAAAACTCACGTCTCATCAAGCGCCGCACGGTAGCCAAGGACGCCTGCGACCAGGGCAGAGTCTTCATTAACGATAAAGTAGCCAAGGCGGGTTCCGAAGTCAACATCGGAGATACCGTCCACATTGAATTCGGCAACTCCTCAGTTACCGTAAGAGTTAAGGATATAATCGAGTCCGCCAGAAAAGAAACAGCACCCGACATGTACGAAATAATACAATAAAAAACTTCCGGTCACCCGGAAGTTTTTATTTCTCTATTTCTTAAGCACTCTGTTGAGTATGGATACCAGCTTGTCTCCTTTAGGAAGTCGTCTTATCTCATCAAGGGATAATGTTCCGGTAACCAGTACCATGATAGCGTATACGATGACCGCGAAGATGATCGCTAACGCACAGCTTATCAGATTGCTCTTCACTATGAGCATCAGCACCTTATAGCAGGCAAAGGCAGCTACGCCCATGACAGCTGATGCTATGAAAGGTTTGACATAGGTGTCTTTGATATCGAAGGTGACTCCAGTCTCCCTTCTTACGTCCCTTGCATCCAGATAGAAGGCTACGGCAGAGCAAGCGATGGATCCAATTGAAGCACCGTTTACATTTATAGGTATGATACCTACAAGAATGAATGTCAGTATTACCTTTACCACCGCTCCTATAGCGAGATTCTTAACGGGAAGCATCTGTCTGTCCACGCCCTGAAGCACGCCTGTAAGTGTTACCATGGGGCTCATGGGTATGGTCTCTATTGCCATGATCGCCAGAACGATAGCCGTGCTGGATACCTCTTCAGCCTGCATGGGATAGAACATGAGAAGGATCGGATGAGCCAGAACCATCATTCCGATAGTGCACGGGAATGCTATTATCATGGTAGCTCTCATGGCGAACTGTGTGTTCTCCGTAAGTGCATCGCGGTCCTTAAGCTTGTATGCCGCGGCGATGGCGGGAACCAGACTCATTACGATAGCCTGGATCAGAACCTGGGGCATACCGGCAATTGACGCGCAGTATCCTCCCAGCTTACCGAAAAGCACTCTGGATTCGGTAAGGGAGAAGCCTACCGCCTGAAGTCTTCTCATTACCATCATTGAGTCGATGGCGTTGATGAGAGGAACGATGCATGCACCGATAGTGATGGGGATAGCTATTATAATGATCTCCTTTACTATCTTCTGCCAGGGTTCGATCTCTTCGCTGTGCTTATTCCTTCTGATCTGACTCATTATGACCCTGCGGTTTAAGAGATAGATGACTACAGCGATAGTAAGCCCTGCTCCTGCACCTGCTGTGCAGCCGAAGATAGCGCCTGCGGCGAACTTGTCATAGCCCGCGCTTATCAGGTAATATCCGAGGGCGAGACCTACACCTACCCTGAAGAACTGTTCCACAAGCTGTGAAACCGCTGTGGGATTCATGTTCTGTCTTCCCTGGAAATATCCCCTGTAAGCTGCCATTACGGGAACGAGGAAAAGAGACGGAGCTATAGCCTTGATGGCATATTCAGTCCCCGGGTTGTTGAGCACAACGTTCTCTATGAAGCCCGCTCCGAAATGCATTATGAGGAAGGAAACGAAGCCGATACCTCCGAGAAGCCATACGGATATGTTGAATACCCTGTGAGCTCCTCCGTAGTTTTTAACGGCAGTTCGCTCTGATATCATCCTGGATATGGCTACAGGGATACCTGCAAGGCTTATCAGCAGGAAAAAGGTATAGAACGGATATACCGAACTGTAATACGACATGCCTTCAGCCCCTACCCAGTTGGTGAGAGGGATCCTGAAGAATACGCCCATTACTTTTACCAATAGTCCTGCTACTGCCAGAACCGCGGCGCCCTGTAAAAATTTGTTAGAGTTCTTTTCTTCCATATCAGATACTATCCAAAAATTATAACTTGCTTAAAATAACCTTCGTGGCTGCCTGAGCCTCGAACATGGTCTTCTCGATATCAAGAGTCTTGTATTCTCCGTTCTCATAAACGATCCTGCCGTCCGACATAGTCATAACGATGTCCGTTCCGGATGCGGAATATACCAGGTTGTTCATGAGATCGTGAACGGGATACATGTTCGGCTGTTCCAGATCTATCATTATGAGGTCCGCCTTGAAGCCTTCCTTAACGAGTCCCGCATCTTCCCTGCCCTGTGCCAGAGCACCTGCACGGGTCGCTGCGTACAGCGTCTGCTTTGGAGTGATAAGTGTGGGATCGTTGAAGCGGATCTTAGGAGCTATGGCAAACATCTTCATCTCTTCAAAGAAGTTGAGAGAATTGTTTGAAGCCACGGAGTCCGTTCCTATAGCTACGTTTATACCTCTTCTGAGCATTTCCGGAACGTTTGCGATACCTGAAGCCAGCTTCATGTTGGACATCGGGTTCGTTGCTACGCTTACGCCCTTCTCCTTCAGGATATCCATATCCTCATCCTCGACCCATACGCAGTGTGCTGCGAGAGCTTTGGAATCGAAAGCTCCGATATCGTTCATGAGCTTTACAGGAGTCTTGCCGTATTTGACTTTGCATTCCTCGTGCTCGGACTTCGTTTCTGAAATATGGATATGATTTATAGCGCCCACCTGATTGCAGTAGTCCGCTACAGCCTGCATAGCTCTGAGAGAGTTGGTATATTCAGCGTGTATGCTGATATCGATCTTGACCCTTCCGTCAGCAGCGCCGTCCAGTCTCTCATAGGTGTCCTTCATCTCCTTTAATCTCTCGGTCTCCCAGGGATCGCCATCCCCGAATTCAGTGATAGCTCTGGAGATATTGGCCTTCATACCGGATTCATCCGTGGCCCTTACCATGTCGTCAAGGAAATAGTACATATCAGAATGAGATACTATTCCGAATCTCATCCCTTCAGCCATGGTAAGAAGGGTTCCCCAGTAAACAGCGTTGCTGTCAAGTTTATCCTCGAAAGGGAATACCTTGGTAAAGAGCCAGTCCTGAAGTTTCATGTTTTCGGCATATCCTCTTAACAGAGCCATAGGAGAATGCCCATGCGCATTATGGAAGGCGGGCATCAGGAGCTTCCCCTCCCCGTCTCTGATATCGCCAAAGTCTCCTCTTGGCATGCAGTCTCCGACGTAAACGATCCTGTCGTCATCAGTCGCGACATACATCTTATCTTTTATCTCGAAGTTTTCATCCAGGATCTTTATGTTACTGAAAAGCATATGTTTATTCCTTTCGATCTGAAAAATAACTAAATTATATTATATCACATAGTTTTACTGTTTTCCACGAGTATTTCCATCAGCTTTGTCACCTGATCCAGTTCCTTCGTGGGTTCCGCCGAAAGCCTGATGAAGGGTCTCGCCCCCATATGAGCAAAAAACCTTCCTCCGAATTCGGCCTTGGCGTTGACTATTCCGAAAGCAGTGAGTTTGTTTCTCTCCCTGAAGTCGATGATATACGTATAACCCTTGTTTACTCTTACATTTCTTCCTCTGATAGCCCTGGTCTTGGCTTCAAGCGGTGAGAAGTTCTCCTTATCCGCATGGATCTTTTCTACAGAGATCTGCTCGGACAGATACCTTATATATGCGATCTTTATAAGATCCATGGTCGGTCCCGGCACGTCTCCGAACCTGTCTGTGAGCTCATCGATGATATCTTCCTGCTCCTCACGCGAAGTGACTCCTGAGATCCTTTTATACATCTCAAGCTTAAGAGCCTCGTCTTCTATATATGTTCCGGGGATATACGCTGATACGGGAAATTCCATAGAGGATTCTTCTCTGTCATCGTTCACTACCTCACCCTTAAGCGCCCGGACAGCGTTATCCACCATCTTGCAGTAGAGTTCGTATCCTATGTTCAGGATATGTCCTGACTGAGCGGTGCCCAGCATGTTTCCGGCGCCTCTTATCTCCAGATCCTTCATAGCCACCTTGAAGCCTGCGCCGAACTCTGTGAACTCCCTGATCGCCTTGAGTCTTCTCTCCTGGGATTCAGAGAGGACCATGTCCTTCTTGTACATCAGATAGCAATACGCCATCCTGTTGGAGCGGCCTACCCTTCCTCTCATCTGATAGAGCTGAGCCAGGCCGTATCTCTCCGCATCCATGATGATCATGGTATTGGCGTTTGGTATATCCAGTCCTGATTCTATAATGGTAGTAGATACGAGAACGTCAGCCTCGTGATCGATGAACTTGAGCATGACCTTTTCAAGTCCGCCTTCTCCCATCTGACCGTGGCCGGATATGACTCTGGCTTCAGGTACGAGTTCGTTTATCTTTCTCGCTATGGTGCCGAGGCCTCTTACCCTGTTGTATACCACGAAGACCTGACCGCCTCTTCCAAGCTCTCTTTCGATAACGTCCTTTATGACGTCGTCGCTCTGTTCCATGACGTAGGTCTGTACCGGATATCTCTCTTCAGGCGGTTCCTCGATCACGCTCATATCCTTGATCCCTGTAAGGGACATATTGAGAGTTCTGGGAATCGGTGTAGCGGAAAGCGTGAGCACGTCCACGTTGGCCTTAAGTTTCTTCAGAGTTTCCTTGTGATCCACTCCGAAGCGCTGTTCCTCATCAACGATGAGAAGTCCCAGATCCTTGAACGCCACGTCTCCTGAAAGGAGTCTGTGGGTGCCGATGACCAGGTCCACCTCGCCGTTTTTGAGTTTCTCCACTGTCTCCTTCTGCTGAGCGGGACTTCTGAATCTCGAAAGCACGTCGACGGTGAACGGGAAGTTTTCGAATCTTTCCTTAAGCGTATAGTAATGCTGGTTTGCAAGGATAGTCGTAGGCACCAGCATGGCTGCCTGTTTGCCGTCCGAAAGGCATTTGAAGATGGCCCTTGCAGCGACCTCTGTCTTTCCGAAGCCTACGTCTCCGAGAAGCAGTCTGTCCATGCTGAAAGGCTTTTCCATATCAGCCTTTATCTCGGAAGCTGCCCTTAACTGGTCGTCAGTCTCCTCAAAAGGAAAAGCGTCTTCAAATTCTCTCTGCCAGGGAGTATCCTCGCTGAAAGCGAAGCCCGGCTCCAGCTGTCTTTTGGCATAGAGGTCTATGAGGTCCTTAGCCATTACAGCTATGGCTGCCTTTGCTTTCGCCTTGGTGGCCTTCCATTCGCCGCCGGACAGTTTATTGATCTTAGGTACGGCGTCATCTCCGGCGATGTACTTCTGGACCATGTCCATCTGCTCCACTGGTACGTACAAAAGATCCGCTCCGGCATATTTTATCTTTATGTAATCCTTGATCTCCCCTTCCACCTTCAGCTGGTGGATACCGATGAACTTACCGATACCGTGGTTCTCGTGTACCACGAAATCTCCTTCTTTAAGGTCGGTAAAGGAGCTTAAGGTCTTGTTCTTATCTCTTGTTTTCTTTCTCTTTTTCTTCTTCGGCTGGCTGAAGATATCCCTTTCGGAAAGCCACACCCTCTTTTCAAGCGGGAAATCTATTCCCTGGCTTAAGCTTCCCCAAAGGAAGTTGACAGGTTTAAGATCTGCCCTGTCGCAGAACTCGCGCAGATTTTCCAGCCTCTCTTCTGAGGTCGAAAGAAGGTTTATCTCATATCCCTTCTTGAGATATGATCTGAGTTCAGCCTCCAGGACGTTCATCTTGCCGTTAAAGCTCAGCGGCTGCCTCGACTGGAGGTTATACACCTTATCAAAGGTATCCGCTCCCTTAATCCTTTTGGGGAAAGGTGTGAAAATCGTGACGTCATCTGCCTTAAGAGCCTTCATGAAGTCTTCCGTGCCGGATATGGCCGCTCTGTCCCCCGGCACAGCGAGTCCTCTCTCAAGAACGACTTCAAAGTCGTCCTCTGTCTCCCTGTCCGAGAGGTCAAGCGTTTCATATATCCTGTCGGGATCGTCGATCAGGATCTGACCGTCCTTCATATAGTCCCAGATGTATTCAGTATCATCGAAGAAATAGTGAAGATAATTGGATAAGATCTCCAGATTGCGTCCGCTTTCTATCTGCTCTGCGATCTCAGAACCCGTCTTTATTATCTTCTCAGGAATGATCACCTTTAAGTCAGGATCCTTTTCCTTCCTTGAAACGCTGTCTGCGTATTTCTTGTATTCCGCAATGAGTTTTTTGACCCCTTCCTCAAAAAACGTTCCGTCTCCCGAGATCTCCCTTGCAGGATAAATATCTATTTCCTTAAGGTTCTTAAGGGATCTCTGGGTCTCACGGTCGAAGCTTCGTATGGAGTCCACTTCATCGCCGAAGAATTCTATTCTTACGGGATTCTCGCTCTCTGGTGTGTAGACATCGAGGATGCCTCCTCTTACGCTGAACTGACCGGTGCCTTCAACTATTCCGTATCTTTCATAGCCCATATCAGCCAGTTCCGACGCCAGATCCTTTATGTTGTATTCCTTTCCCATCTCGAGGAAAAGATGCTTTTTTTCATAGTATCCGTGGGGCGGAAGCTTTTTTATTGCAGCAGAAACAGGCGCTACGACAACAAGGGGTACCCCTTGACGCAGTGCCTGAAGTGCTTTTAGTTTTTTGATCGTTACATCGCGGTTCTTTGCTTCGTATCTTGCAAATGAAAGGTCCTCGCCGTACAGCGTAATTATCTCACGGTCCTTCAGAAAGAACCCCAGATCGTTTGACAGCCTGGCTGCCCTCGTATCCGATGATACTATTATCAGAGTCTGAGGCTTCTTTTCAGCAAGTTCAGAAGCTACAGGCGCGACGCGGCTTTCTGATAATCCTGTATAGTTTATCATTCTTTTTCGGAAACCGTATCAGCGTCTTTAAGCTGATCCTTCTCTCCTTCCGCGGCCTTTTCTTTTTCTTTTTTCAGCCTTTTAGGTTTGATATTAAATTCCTGCATCGCATGGTTGATATCATTTATCACGATATCAGTAGCTGCGGCTGCAGCTTTATTCAGTGCATCCCAAAGCGCATCGGCTTCTTTCTCAGTGACCTTGCCGATAACGTAGTCCACGAGGTCGGCTTTTCTTTCTCCTCCGATCCCGACGCGGATCCTCGGGAAGCCGTCGTCACCGAGAAGATATACGATGTTCCTCATTCCATTATGAGTCCCTGCAGATCCCTTGGATCTGATCCTGAGCGTACCTTCGGGAAGATCGATATCGTCATATATCACTATGAGGTTCTCGATCGGTTCCTTATAGAAATTCATTACGTCCCTCACGGATTCACCGGAAAGGTTCATATACGTCTGGGGCTTGACGAGAAGCACCTTCTTGCCTTCTATCCTGCCTTCTCCCGTAAGAGCCTTGAACTTCAGACGGTCTACCTTGATGCCGTACTTATCCGCCAGAAGATCCAATGCAAGGAAGCCCATGTTATGACGAGTATGCTCGTATTTTTTGCCCGGATTTCCCAGGCCGACGATAATATACATAACTTTATAAAACACTGTACTCCCACGAAGATCTCGCGGGAGTACCTGAATTCATTCTGATCAGTCGAATAAAGCGGAAACGGAGCCGTTGTTGTGGACTCTTGTCATCGCTTCTGCAAACAGAGGAGCTACTGAAAGGATCTTCATGTTGGGAAGTATCTTTTCCTCGGGAAGATGGATGGTATTCAGCAGTATCATCTCCTCAAAAACGGAGTCTCTGATCCTGTCGATAGCAGGTCCGGATAATACAGCGTGAGTAGCTCCGGCATAAACCGTCTTGGCTCCAAGATCCTTAATAGCTTTGGCTGCGTTGCAGATGGTTCCTGCAGTATCGATCATGTCGTCCATGATGATGCAGTTCTTGCCTTCGATATCGCCGATGATATTCATGATCTCGCTCTTGTTGGGCTCAGGGCGGCGCTTATCGATAATAGCTATAGGGCAGTTGAGAACTTCAGCGAGGGATCTTGCTCTCTTAACAGAGCCATGGTCCGGAGAAACTACACAGAGGTCAGGAAGTTCTTTTTTCTTGAAATAATCTGCCAGGATAGGCATTCCTACGAGATGATCGACGGGAATATCGAAATAGCCCTGGATCTGATTTGCATGGAGGTCCATGGTGATGACTCTGTCCGCACCTGCTGCCATGATGAGGTTTGCTACAAGCTTGGATGTGATGGGATCTCTTGCCTTGGCCTTTCTGTCCTGTCTGGCATATCCATAGTAAGGGATAACTGCGTTGATCCTTCCTGCGGATGCTCTCTTCATGGCGTCGATCATGATGAGAAGTTCCATCAGGTTGTCGTTAACGGGATCGTTTGTCGACTGCACGATATAGCAGTCCACTCCTCTGACGGTCTCCCAGATATTTACTGAGATCTCACCGTCGCTGAACTTGGTAACGGTAGCTTTTCCAAGGGGCTTGCCCATAATACCGGCTATCTCTTCCGCCAGTTCGGGATGAGAGTTACAGGTGAAAACTTTGTAATCTGTGTATACTCCGTTTTTCAATTTGAATACCTCGCTTTTCTGATTCGTTATATGTTGATGCTATCGCTAATAATAAACTTATCAATCAAGGAGAAGATCTCCCACTTTATAAATATCTCCGGCACCCATGGTGATCACCATATCGCCTTTGGAGGTATTTTCCTTAAGATATTTCGCCATATCCTCGAAATTATCTATATAGCAGACGTCCATATCAGGATGCGTCTCCTTTATCTTTTCCATGAGCTGCTGAGACGAGATCTTATAGATATTCTTCTCTCTTGCCGCATAGATCTCTGCCAGTATCAGGTGATCCGTTCCCGTGAATGCGTCGGCAAATTCATCAAACAGAGCAAGCGTCCTCGTATAGGTATGAGGCTGGAAGCAGACCCAGAGTTCGTTATGAGGAACGTTCTTGGTAGCTGAAAGCGTAGCCTTGATCTCGGTGGGATGATGAGCGTAATCATCGACCACCTTCACTCCGCTTCTGGTAGTTCCGATAATATCGAATCTTCTCTCCGTACCGCTGTATCCGTGGAGAGTGTCCGCTATCGTCTTCTCGCTTACTCCCAGAGTATGGCAGCATGCAAAGGCTGCAAGAGCGTTAAGCACGTTGTGTTCTCCGGGAACGCTGAGATCCACATGGATGAGGAACTCGCCGTTCTTATATACGTCGAATCCGGGCATGCCGTTCTCATCGAACCTGATGTCCTTGCCGTAGTAGTTGCATTTCTCATTGAGTCCGAAGGTGATCACGTTATCCAGACCGTTTATTACCTGATTTACGAAAGGATTCGCATCATAGGCGATTATCAGTCCGTCATTGGGAACGAGCTTGGCAAACCTGTCAAATGATCTTACTATCTGGTTGATGTCCTTGAAGTAATCGAGGTGATCTGAATCGATATTCAGTATGATCTCGATCTTCGGCTTGAGGCTCAGGAAGCTGTCGACGTATTCGCAGGCTTCAGTTACGAAGTACTGTGAATATCCTACCTGACAGTTGCCCCCTATCTCGCCGAGATTGCCTCCAACAAGGATGGTGGGATCAAGTCCTGCATTCTCCATGATAAGGGATACCATGGAAGTGGTCGTGGTCTTGCCGTGAGTTCCGGAAACAGCGATGCTGTTCTCGTATTCAGACATGAGATATCCGAGCATTTCCGCCCTTGAGAGACAGGGTATCCCTCTCTCCTTCGCTCTGAGAAGCTCCGGATTATCAGGGCCTATGGCAGCTGTATAGAGAAGCACATCGGCATTCTCTACGTTCTCTTTTCTGTGGCCGATGAAAACTCTTGCTCCCATCTGGGCAAGTTTCATGGTCATCTCAGATTCCTTCATATCGGAACCTGAAACGTTATATCCTCTGGAAAGAAGGATCTCACAGATGGCGCTCAGGCCGATACCGCCTATCCCTATCGCATGTATATTCTTATATTTACTGAGATCAAACAAAGTTCGGTCCTCCAATCATAGTAATAGACTCACAAAATCATCAATTGCAGAGCCACTCGTTATTATATCATAAATATTGTTAATAATCTATACAGGATATGCTTTATTTTTTGTATCTATGAGGTTAGTATCTATCCCGTTCAGTTCAGCGTCTCTTTTCTTGAAGAAATCGGTCGCGACCTGAGGGAAAAGCGCATAGCTGAGAACGTCCTCTTCCTGCATGGTATATGCCTTTATCTCTTCTCTGAGCTTGTCAAGTTCAGGCTCCAGAAGGTCAGCAGGTCTTACGGTGATAGGTTCTTCGTCCCCCAGTGCTTTTTTCTGAACTTCCGGATTGAAAGGCTTCATTGTCCTCCCGTATTCGCCCCTTAAAATAGCCTTGGTCTCCTCGGTCATCATCTTATATCTTTCGCCCATCAGGACGTTAAGCACTGCCTGGGTCCCAACGATCTGGGATGAAGGCGTGACCAGAGGCGGCTGTCCGAGGTCCATCCTGACCCTGGGAACTTCCTGAAGAACTTCATAGAACCTGTCAGATGCGTTCTGTTCCTTAAGCTGGGATACCAGATTTGAAAGCATTCCTCCGGGAACCTGATATCTGAGCGTCTTGATATTCACCCCGAGTACCTTGGGATCGATCTGTCCTGACTTGATGAACCTCTCCTGTATAGGTCTGAAGTAGTCCGCAATGTCTGCCAGCAGATCCTGATCGAGACCGGGATCGAACTCAGTGCCTTCGTAAGCTTTGCAGATAACTTCAGTTGCGGGCTGTGATGTTCCCATAGCCCAGGGTGATATTGCGGTATCCACTATATCGCAGCCTGCTTCTATCGCCTTCATATATGTCATCATAGCTACACCTGAAGTGCAGTGGCTGTGAAGCTGGATGGGTATGTCTACAGCTTTCTTAAGGGCAGGTACGAGCTCCGATACCGCCTGGGGCATCAGTATGCCGGACATGTCTTTGATGCAGATGGAATCAGCGCCCAGGGACTCTATATCCTTGGCAAGCTGTGTCCAGTAGTCCAGCGTATAACCGTCTCCCAAAGTATATGAAAATGCGATCTGGACATCTCCGCCTTCTTTTTTGGCGGCTTTTACAGATGTTTCCAGATTTCTCAGATCGTTAAGGGCATCGAAGATCCTTATGATATCGATACCGTTTGCGATGGATCTCTGAACGAAATACTCGACCACATCGTCCGCGTAGTGTCTGTAGCCCAGAAGGTTCTGGCCTCTCAAAAGCATCTGAAGCTTTGTGTTAGGCATGCCCTTTCTGAGTTTTCTCAGTCTGTCCCAGGGATCTTCATTAAGGAATCTCAGGCAGGCGTCAAATGTAGCACCTCCCCAGCATTCCACTGAATGGTATCCCACCTTATCTATCTTATCAAGTATCGGAAGCATATCTTCCGTTCTCATTCTTGTAGCAGCCAGAGACTGATGAGCGTCTCTTAAGACTGTCTCCATAATCTTTAGTTTCTTTTCAGCCATTTGATATCTCCTTAAAGATCAAATTTCTTTAAACTCCGAATACGGCCATAAATACGCCCGCAGCTACGGCAGTGCCGATAACTCCCGCTACGTTTGGTCCCATTGCGTGCATAAGAAGGAAGTTCGTCGGATCTTCCTCAGCGCCTACCTTCTGTGCCACACGCGCAGCCATAGGTACAGCGGATACTCCTGCAGCTCCTATGAGCGGGTTTATCTTTCCTCCCGTTACCTTGCACATTATCTTTCCGAAGAGCACGCCTGCAGCAGTGCCAAAGGCAAAGGCTATGAGGCCGAGGATAACTATCTTGATCGTTGTCCACTTGAGGAAGGCTTCCGCTGAAGCTGTAGCTCCTACAGATGTTCCCAGGAAAATAACGACGATATACATAAGAGCGTTGGATGCTGTTTCCTGAAGCTGTCTTACTACGCCGGACTCTCTGAAGAGATTTCCAAGCATCAGCATTCCGATGAGCGGTGCCGTGGAAGGCAGAAGTGAGCATACGACGATGGTAACGATTATCGGGAAGAGGATCCTTTCCTTTTTGGAAACAGGCCTCAGCTGTTCCATCTTTATCCTGCGTTCCTTCTCAGTTGTAAGAAGTTTCATGATCGGCGGCTGGATTATAGGGACGAGAGCCATGTACGAATAAGCAGCTACCGCGATGGGTCCCATTATATCCTTCTGTCCGAGCATCATTGCAAGGTATATTGATGTAGGTCCGTCCGCACCTCCGATGATACCTATGGATGCGGATGATTCAGGGCTGAATCCCATTAGCATGGCCATGAGATATGCGCTGAAAACACCGAACTGGGCGGCAGCTCCGAGAAGGAAGCTTTTAGGGTTTGCTATGAGCGGTCCGAAGTCTGTGAGCGCTCCTACTCCCAGGAAAATAAGCGACGGAAGTATCGTCCACTCGTCCAGTTTGAAGAAGTAATTGAGCAGCCCGCCTTCCTCCATGATGGGAGGATATATATTGACCAGAAGCATGCCGAAGGATATCGGCAAAAGAAGCAGCGGTTCGTATTCCTTAGCTATAGCGAGATACAGGAAGAAACATGCCACCGCCACCATGACGAGATTCCCCAGGGACAGATTGAAAAACGCCGTCTGTTCCAGGAGATTCCCGAGGGTCTCAGTTACATAGTCCATTTTTTACCTCTCCTTACTCTATGGTAAGCAGTTTATCCCCTGCTTCTACAGGCTGTCCTTCGCTTACGAATACGGTATTAACTACTCCGGAGACGGTTGCGACCATGGGGATCTCCATCTTCATGGCTTCAAGGATCACTGCTGTTTCACCTTTCTCCACCTTGTCGCCGGGCTTCTTGAGGATCTTCCAGACCTTGCCTGCAGCACCGGCTTCGAGAGCGGTACCCTTCGCGTCGCTCTTCACAGCGGGTTCCTTTACCGTCGCAGCCTTTTCAGGCTCGCTCTTTACCTCCTGAACCCCAGCTCCTACTTTTTCGATCTCTACTTCATATTCTTTGCCGTTGACTTTTACGATATATTTTTCCATAGGTAGTAACTCCTTATCTTCTTCTCTTTACGGATCTTACGATATAGCCGGCTTCGCCTGCTGAAGAAGCGCTGATATCAGCGTTCCCCTCGGCTGCCATAGCCATCCTTACAGCTGTCATTATCACTGCGATGAGCTCGCCGTCATCTTCCTCGGCAGCTTCCGCAGTCCCGACCTCTTCTTCACGGGAAGGTGTCTGTCCCTTATTGATATATTTGAAAAGAGATATTATCACGCTTATCAGGATCAGTATGAGAAATACCGATCCCATGCCCATCAGGGTATCCACCAGCGCTTTTATCAAAGTTTGTGCAAGCGTCATCTCCTACCTCCTAAAAAACGTTGGCATAGGTTTCAAGTGCGCCCGCCAGATATTTTCTCGTCTCTTCAGGCTCTATGACCTTATCCACCAGCCCCTTTTCTTCCAGGACCTCAGCGATGGAATGAGTGTTTTCATATTCCGCGGTCTTCTGTTCAACGTTTGCAGGATCCAGCGGTCCGTAGAGTATCTCAGCAGCCTGTCTGGCCCCTATGATATTCACTTTGGCCGTCTTCCATGCAAACGTGAGATCGGTAGACGTTCCTCTTCCGTTGAAGAGGCTGTATGCTCCTCCGACTACAGAACCGGTGATCACATCGATCATGGGCACCTTTGCCTTCGTAAAAGCGTCCCAGAGTTTGCCCGATGCGCTTACCATCATGTTCTGATCCTCTGTCAGCGCTATGCCCTCTGTATTGGATATCTTCACGAGGCCGAGTTTGAACTTGCCGGCAGTCTCGACGAGTTTTCTGGCTTTGTCAAGTCCCTCGAGGCTGACCCTGCTCCCCTTTTCCGTCTTGTTGTTTGCCATGGCAGCCACCATAAGTCCGTTTATCTTTATGAATCCGGTGGTGAGTTCAGGTGCTTTATCCTGGTCTGTTTCAAGAAGGAATCCGTCGTCCGATATCTCCTTGAGAACGTCTCTTCCGGAATCAACCAGTTTCTCTATTCCGGTATTGAGTCTGTTCAGATCGTCTGAGGTGTCGAACTGTTCGGGAAGGATGCCCTTTGCAGGAGGCATTACTTTGATAAGCTCCTTCGTTTTTTCAAAAGCCTCGCTCATCTCCATATCTCTGAAGAAGAAATCCGCGGTGCTGGCAAGGCTTACCATCTGGCCCATGCACTTACCGCCGACTATCATTATCTGAAGTATGCTCTCCCTTGCGGTATTCGCAAGAGCGTAGACTTCTGAAAAAGCGTTTAAAGCCTCCGCTCCTTCATCTATAAGGTAACCTGTGGAGTCGAGAAGGCCCACTACAGGCACTTTAGCTTTAAGCGCAAGTTTATAAACGTCAATTATCTTTGATGCCGCAGCTACACTGAAGGCTCCGCCTTCCTTTTCGCTGTCCTGGAGAAAAGCGTATACCATGCGGTCTCCAATCCTGCCGTAACCGCTCACGACAGAACTTCCCCTGCTCTTTTCCATTTCCATGAAACTGCCGCGGTCAAAAAGATGCTCAATGTCTTTCCTTGTAACCATATTATCGTTCACTCCTTGCTGTGAGTATAAAATCATACATAGTCATTATAACACATATATCTTCCGATGTATCGGCAAAAAATACATTTAGTTACTGAACCTTTTTACATTTTTCAGCCTTGACAATCATTCTTCGTTTTATTATTATTTTCCTGACATAACGAACGAAAAGGAAAAAATGATATGAAACGTACGGAAAGAATCGGAGCTATTATCCGCATACTGACAGAGAATCCTTCCAAACCATACGCGCTCAGCTACTTTTCTGAATTATTCGGCTGTGCCAAATCCAGCATTTCCGAAGATATACATGTAGCTTCACAGACCATCAGCTTCACAGGTACCGGAAGTCTGGAGACCATATCCGGAGCCAAGGGCGGAGTTAAATACGTCCCCGACATCTCAGACTCTGAAGTCCTCGGACTTCAGGAGGAGTTCTGCTCAAGACTCAAGGACACATCAAGGCTTCTCGGAGGAAACTTCGTCTATACATCTGACATCTTCTACGATCACGAGATGGTATCCAGGCTGGCGCGAGTATTCGCAAGAAAGTTCAGGGACTGCGGAGCGGAATATGTGGCTACAGTTGAGACAAAGGGAATCCCCCTCGCCTACAACGTTTCCCACCTGCTCAATATCCCTCTTGTAGTAATAAGACGCGAGGCCAAGATCTCTGAGGGTTCAACCGTCAGCATCAACTATTTTTCAGGTTCATATGACCGGCTTCAGAAAATGTCCATGTCAAAGCGCGCAATCAAAAGCGGCGCAAAGGTCCTCATAATAGATGACTTTATGAGAGGCGGCGGTTCCGTCACGGGAATCACCGAAATGATAGGAGAATTCGGCGGAACTGTTGTCGGTGTCGGCATCGCGATAGTCGCATCCGAGCCCGCGGTAAAGAAAGTGGAAAACTATTCAAGCGTGATAACTCTCGGCAGAGTATCATCAGAGGAACGAATTATCGAAGCCGTACCTACCCCTGATTTATTCTGATAACCTCCCCTTTCCCTTTTATTTCACCATGTATTAAAATTAAGCCTTGTATATTTTTTAACGGTGAGCTATAATAAGGGTGTTGTAGGAACGATTGAAACAATTTATTATTACAACAGGAAAGGTGGAAAAAATGAATATTACTGACATTAGACTTAGGAAAGTCGGAGACGAGAGCAAACTTCGCGCCGTAGCTTCGATCACTTTTGACGATGAATTCGTAGTACATGACATCAAAATTATAGAAGGACAGAATGGCATGTTCATCGCAATGCCCAGCAAGAAAATGGGAGAAGGCGATTTCAGAGATATTGCTCACCCCCTCACCCAGGAGGTAAGAAACAGATTAAAAGAAGCTGTTTTAACTAAGTACAAGGAAGAATTCCCTGAAGAAAACTGATCAGGATAATAAACCGCATATCGGATGATCTGCGGTTTTTTATTTCCCATATCGTCATGTCAGAAAAAACTCCCCTGCTTTTCAGGGGAGTTTTGATGTGTCATTTATTTCATGCTTCCTGTCTTCTCATATCTTGAATGCCAGCTGAGAGCCTCATCAAGGATGTGAGGTGTCTGACAAGGAGCTTCAGCGCATGCTCTTTCGAAATAGTCCCTGAGCATAGGCTTGTAGTCGGGGTGAGCGCAGTTCTCGATGATAGCCCTTGCCCTTTCCTTCGGGCTGAGTCCCCTTAAGTCTGCATAACCCTGCTCGGTAACGATGACCATTACCTCATGTTCTGTGTGGTCAACGTGAGGGCACATGGGAACGATGGAAGAAATGGCCCCGTCCTTCGCGATGGATGAGGTGGTGAAGATAACGAGAGAAGCTGATCTTGAGAAATCTCCGGATCCTCCGATACCGTTCATGATCTTCTTTCCCTGAACGTGGGTGGAGTTTACGTTTCCGTAGATATCCACTTCAAGTGCAGTATTCATTGCTATCAGTCCCAGTCTGTGTGCGACTTCTGCTGAGTTTGAGATCTCCTCGGGTCTGAAGATCACGTGATCCTTATAGAAATCGATATCCTCGAAGAAAGCTACCTGTGCTTCCGGTGAAGGAGCAAGCGCAGTGCATGATGCAACAGTTGCCTTGCCGCACTTTACCAGATCCAGCATTGAATCCTGAATAACTTCAGTATAGCAGGTAAGTCCTTCGAAGTCGGAATCTCTGAGTCCGTAAAGAACTGCGTTAGCTACAGAACCTACGCCGGACTGGATAGGAAGAAGTGATTTGCCCATTCTTCCCTGCTCTACTTCATTCTTAAGGAATTTGATGATGTTCTCACCGATCTTCTTTGAGTCTTCCGAGATGGCTGCAAGAGGTCTGGTAAGGTCGCTCATGTCGGAAATGACAATGGCCTTGATCTTATCCCAGCCGCACTTGATATAGGGTGATCCGATCCTGTCCCCGGGATGTGTGATGGGGATGGGCTGTCTGTTGGGAGGCTGTTCCGTCATGTATACGTCAGCCATTCCTTCGAGTTCCATAGGTTTTGCCATTGCGATCTCAACGATTACCTGATCGGCATACTTGACAAAGGTCGGAGTATTTCCGACGGAAGTCGTAGGGATCAGGTCTCCGTCTTCGGTAATTCCGAGAGCTTCGACCAGCGCTACGTCCGGTTTTCTCACATGACCGAGTGAAACGAATTCAGGGGATCTTCCCAGATGCATATCTATATAGTCAACTTCACCTTTATTGATGGCTTTTCTCAGTGATGCGTTTGTCTGATAAGGGATCCTCTTTCCGATTATTCCTGCTTCAACAAGTTCTGTATCAACTTCAGGGCCTACTGATGCTCCGGAATAAAGATCTACCTTGACCTTGGTCTTTCCCGCCTTTACAAGTTCTGCCAGTGCATGGGGAACTGCCTTGGGATAACCTGCATTGGTGAAACCGCTGATGCCGACAGCCATGCCGTCCTTTATCATCATAGCGGCTTCTTCTGCGCTTACGATAAGAGCTTCTCCTTTATCGGAACGTATTCTTTTTTTAAGTTCAGGTGTCATTTCTACCTCCATTTTAAAATAAAAAAGTCCACCTACATTTTAGCAAATGGACTTTTATTATCAACCTGTTTATTGTTTTATTTTTGTTTTTATTTACTGAAGATCTCCATCTTTTCTATACGGTCGAAGGCTTCCTTCAGTTTCTCCACCGATACTGTGCAGCACAGCCTCAGATGACCTTCACCGCAGGCCCCGAAGGCATTCCCCGGAAGAGTGAGCACATGAGCTTCCATAAGGATCTTGTCGGCCACCTCCTGAGAAGTCAGCCCTGTTCCTTTGATGGAGGGGAAGAGATAGAAACTTCCCTTCGGAGGATATATCACATGCATGTTGGGGATCTGATTGATCCTTTCAGCAGCGTAATACATTCTCCTTTTGAACTCCTCAGTGATGGGCGGCTGCACTTCATCCCTGTGCCTCAAGGCGTGAAGCGCAGCTCTCTGTGAGATGGACGGCGCTGTGAAAGCAACGCCTTCATTGATCTGAGTGATGACGTCGATGATATATGAAGGTGCGATGATGTTTCCGATTCTC
>CACZGZ010000022.1 GCA_902780845.1 uncultured Eubacteriales bacterium | reverse complement strand
GGAAGTCCTCGATCTGTACGGGATATATATTTTCTCCTCCGGAGATGACTACATCCTTCTTTCTGTCTACCAGATATATGAATCCTTCTTCCACCTTTGCCATGTCTCCCGTCCAAAGCCAGCCATCATGAAGAACTTCTTCTGAAGCTTCCCTGTTCTTGTAGTATTCAAGCATCACACCATCTCCCTTGACGGCAAGCTCTCCGACTTCTCCTTCAGGTACAGGTTCTCCGTTCTCGTCTATGATCTTGCACTCCCAGCCATAACCGGGAACACCGATCGCCCCCACATGGTCCACGTTTTCGACTCCGAGGTGAACGCAGCCGGGTCCCAGGGATTCTGAAAGGCCATAGTTAGTATCATACTGATGATGCGGGAATATCTTCAGCCATCTCTGAACAAGGCTGTGAGGTACAGGCTGAGCTCCTATGTGCATCAGCCTCCACTGGTCAAGAAGATAGTTGTTGAGATCAACCTTGCCTGACTCTATGGCCATGAGCATATCCTGAGCCCATGGAACCAGCAGCCAAACGATAGTGCACTTCTCTTCAGTGATGACCCTTAATATCCACTCGGGTTTGATGCCCCTTAAGATGACAGCCTTGCTTCCTGAAATAAGGGATCCGAACCAGTGCATCTTGGCTCCTGTATGATACAGAGGAGGCATGCAGAGGAAAACGTCATCTCTTGTCTGTCCGTGATGCTTCTGCTCAACTATGCAGGAGTTGACCAGTGCCTTATGGTTGTGAAGGATGGCTTTCGGGAATCCGGTGGTTCCTGAAGAAAAATATATAGCAGCATGATCCTCGGGTTCATTCAGTACCGGAGGAGCTTTCTGGGAACAGTAATTCACCAGTTCATTGTATGATTCTGCCCATTCGGGAACGTCTCTTCCAACAAAGAAAAAGTATTTTACTTCCCTGAGATTCCTAAGAACAGGTTCTATTCGGTCAGTGAACTCAGGTCCGAAGATAAGGACTTCTATATCTGCCAGATCGAGGCAGTATTCGATCTCATCAGATGAGTATCTGAAATTAAGCGGAACTGCGATGGCGCCGCTTTTGAGTATACCGAAATAAATGGGAAGCCATTCAAGGCAGTTCATCATGAGTATGCCTACCTTCTGGCCCTTTTTGATGCCTCTTGAAAGCAAAAGATTGGCAAAACGATTTGCTTTAAGGTCGAACTGTCCCCAGCTGAGTTCTCTTCTGTAAGGTGTGTCTGGAGAAGTCTCGCCGAGAAGACTCAGATCCCTCCATGTAGTGGCGTTGTCTCTTTCCTCAGAAGGATTGATCTCCACAAGCGCTGTATCATCAGGCCAGAGCCTGGCATTTCTCTCAAGAAAATCAGTAATAACCATAATTATACCTCTCGATGTAAGTTGTTTTTAAGCTAAACTGTTACCTATTTTAACACATAGAATTAAAAAAACAAGAGGTTTCAGCAAGAATTTTCAGAAAATTCTGAAATATTCATTTTATTCTGTCATAAGCTTGGATGCCTCAAGCCAGATGGCGCATTCCATTCTCTTCTTGAAGAGTTCGCAGCCCTTTTTATATATGCCTTTTACAGAGCCTGAGGAGTGGTATGCGTTTGCAGCACAGCCGCCTGAGCAATAGAGCCTAGCCCAGCAGTCCCTGCACTCGGGTCTTGAATATACGTTGCAGGATCTGAACTCTTCTGTCATCTCATGATTGCTTACGCCGTTCCATATATCCCCCAGCCTGAACTTTTCATCGCCCACGAACTGGTGGCAGGGATAAAGATCTCCCCAGGGAGTGACTGCCATATATTCAGTACCTGAACCGCAGCCCGATATCCTCTTATATACGCAGGGGCCGTCCTTCAGATCTATCATGTAGTGATAGAAAGTGAAGGGCTTGCCCTCTTTTTCTCTCTTGAGCATGAGTTCAGCCAGTTTCTCGTACTGTTCCATCACGACCGGCATATCGCTGTCGGTAAGAGCAGCGGGATCACCTTCAGCTGCCACTACAGGCTCCATGCTGAGTTCTGTGAATCCCAGATCAAGCATGGTCTCTATGTCCTTGAGAAAGTCCGGATTGGCGTGGGTGAAGGTGCCTCTCATATAGTAGTTCTTATCTCCGCGGCGTTTCACGAACTCCTGGAATTTAGGGACTATTCTTTCCCAGCTTCCTCTTCCCTCATAGTCGACCCTGTATCTGTCGTGGATCTCCTGTCTTCCGTCGAGGCTCAGTACCACGTTGGACATCTCTTTGTTAGAGAATTCGATAACGTCATCATCTATGAGCATGCCGTTTGTTGTAAGGGTGAACCTGAAGTTCTTGTTATGCTCCTTTTCTACCGATCTGGCGTATTTAACGAGGTCCTTTACTACCTGCCAGTTCATGAGAGGCTCGCCGCCGAAGAAGTCAACTTCGAGATTTCTTCTGGTGCCTGAATGCTCGATAAGGAAGTCTAGAGCGCGCTTTCCTGTCTCGAAACTCATGAGAGCCCTTTCTCCGGAGTACTTGCCCTGGCTTGCGAAGCAGTATTCACAGTTCAGGTTGCAGCTGTGCGCTACGTGAAGGCACAGGGCTTTTACTATGCCGTCGGACCTCCTCTTCAACTCATCCTGAAGAGGTTCAAAAGTATCCTCTGTAAAAAGCATGCCGGACTCTCTGAGTTTATTTACCTGTTCCCAGCACTCTTCCGCGTCTTCGCGGGAATACTTTTCTGCAAGTTCATTTATGGCATCTTCTCTTTCAGCGTTTTCAAAGATCGAGATCATGTCATATGCCAGATCATCCACGACGTGGACTCCGCCTGAACATACGTCGAGGACTATATTCAGTCCTCCGAATTTATACTGATGTATCATTATATATATCTTCCTTTTCTCAAAAAAATGCCGCCCTGTGAAGGACGGCGCTTCTTTCATTTATTATTTGTCTTCTTTGTTCTCGCACTGCTGATTAGCGATGCCGCAGCTTGTCTTGCATGCTGACTGGCATGATGTCTGGCATTCTCCGCATCCGCCCTTCTTGGCGCTCTCACAAAGGTTACGAGTTGCTAAAGTCTTGATATGTTCCATCTCTTCTACTCCTTATACAAAAAATGAATGGTGCCCAGTTCCGGAATCGAACCAGAGACACGGGGATTTTCAGTCCCCTGCTCTACCTACTGAGCTAACTGGGCACATTGATAGTTAAAATGGTGGGCCTCCAGGGATTTGAACCCGGGACCTGCCGGTTATGAGCCGGATGCTCTAACCACTGAGCTAGAGGCCCGAATTACAAGTGGTCGGGGTGGCAGGATTTGAACCCGCGGCCCACTGGTCCCAAACCAGTTGCGCTACCAAACTGCGCTACACCCCGGTTTTGACGACTTCCTTATTTTATTACTTTATCTTTCCTTTGTCAAGCACTTTTTACTAAAAATGCCCGCCTTTAAAAAGCGGGCATTTTGTTCTGTTTTTTGATTACGGAAAACTGTATCATGTGATATTTCATATGTGAGGATCCGCTATTCCGTGCAGCTGTCGATCAGTTCCGACCATTCTTCAGTGCTCAGTCCTCTCTCTACATAAGCGGCATATGTATATCCGTCTATGCTTGTCCAGACGGCCAGCTCATAGCTGTCTGCACTGTCTCCCTTGAGGGTTCCTGACGTTCTTTCACCATCAAATTCTGCCATGAATTCATATGTGTTGTAATCGCCTGAAATATCTTCGGTTCCTTCAGCCTTTCTGAAATAGTTCTTAGTCTCTTCACCGCTGTATACCACTTCTCCCATCCTGTTTCCATAGGCGATATAGCTTACATCTGAGAGCCCGTCTTCTTCACTTATATCATGAAGGTCCGGACAAACAATACTGAATCCCAGATTATCCGACAGTTCTTCCGCACTTTCAAATGATTCGGCATCCAGTACGGCTTCCACGCCGTTATCTTCAGCTGCTGCTTTGCTGTCGCTTTCAGCAGGTGCGCTTCCTTCCGTTTCCTCTGCTGCATCTTCCGGCTGAACCGCAAGGTTCTGTTCAGGACCCATATCGGATGAACTTCCGGCAGATCCCATTCTGAACATTCCCGAGTCCATGGCGGTCCTTACACCGGCAAATACCAGAAGACAGCAGGCAGCGATCGCAATATATCTCTTCCATGTACGGCTTCTTAATGTGCTTTTTTCATGAGCCGGAGCTGTATTCCCCTTAGAGACCTCTTCAGCTACATTTTCAATTATTCTGTCCTTCGCTTCAGAAGATAATGTGATTTTTTCCATGATCTCGTCATATTTAGTCAAAATCATACACCTCCTTAAGCACGAGTTTCAGTCTGTCTCTTCCCCTTTTGAGATCCGACCTCACAGTCGATTCATTTCTTTTAAGGATCCCTGAGATCTCTTTCGTTGAATACCCCTCATGATAAAAGAGATGCAATACGTCCCTGTAATTGTCCGGAAGGCTCTTCACCGCGTCCCATACGAAGGAAAGATCCTCCCTTTCTTCGGCAGCAAGCCTCTCATCAAGTTCGTCAGCCTGCCGCACGTTGTTATAGTCTATTTTATTCTTGCTCAGGTTCGACGCGACTCTCATAAGCCACGCCTTCTCATGGGCGTCGTTCTCGAATACGGGAGCGTTCTTCATGTACTTTATCAGCGTCTCCTGTACCACGTCTTCAGCGTCGCTCATGTTATGCAGATATGAGTACGAAAGGCGCAAAATACTGTCCCCATACTTATCAAGCATGCGGCCTGCGTTTTCAGCTATCTTCTCTCTCGTGAGCCCTCCTTCGGTAACGCTGAGTCCTGCAGGCTCAGCATTATCCGATGCGATCAGATCTGCCAGAAGATTTACTGCGCTTTTGATTTTTCTGAAGATGCCGCCTTTATATGCCGGCGTCCATCTTAAAATACCTGAAGCGTACCCAATCATTCTTTAATACTTCTCTCCGTTATTCATTAATTCCGAAGTTGACCGTGTCTGTTATCTCGGCATTACCATTAAGATCCTTGTATACGTATGCTACACAGAACATGTCCTTGAGATCCGGTGCTGAAGGATCGGACTGACAAAAGACACAGTAATTCGTTCCCGAAACCACCTGAGTAGCCGAAACAGCTACAGGTACCAGACCGGAATCACTGATGACCGCTTTGACATCATCCGGTGCTTCTGTGCTTTCTGCGATCTGCCAACCGCCCAGCGATCCGTTTATATTTGTCTCGATATCGGTTTCTATGACTTCTTCAAGTCTTACGTTTCCGCTGAGATCCTCATACACCCTTGCAAGAGCGTACTTTTCAACGGGATCAGGTATAACAGGCGACACTCTCACCAGGAAAAGATGATTAGTTCCTGAAACCAGCTGGCTCGCAATATATGCAACAGCTTCATATTTGGCTCCCGTAAGACCTTCAAGAGCCTTTTCAAAAATTGCTGCCTGTTCATCGGTTATATCATGCGAATCAGCCATCGTCCATCCGCCCACTGCGCTTCCTCCTGTGTTTTCCGCGATCTCAGTTTTTTCAGACCCGCAGGCGGAAAGGCAAAATATCATAACCGCTATCATCAATACAGCAAGTATTCTCTTCATTGCATTTTTCCTCCGTCATTCTTTATATATTTTAAATCCCCTTCTGTCATATATACAGATACAGAGCGATCGATGTTGCAGAAAAAAGTAATTTTTTCTTTAATTTTATAATAAAGATCGTTCACCTTCGTTCCTGTGGATCCTGTCACCATATGACGGCTTTCAGCATTTCTTTGTCACCAGGTCATGACCTGTTCCATAGCTTTTACAAGTTCGACAAGGCCGTCTCTGTCTTCGATGCCGAAGCGGTCTTTAACGGGGCTGTCTATATCCAGCACACCGCATACTTCGCCGTCCCTGTGTATGGGGACAACTATTTCAGATCTGGACGCGCTGTCGCAGGCTATATGTCCCGGAAAAGCATGAACGTCAGGGACAAGCTGTACGCTGTCCTTTTCCCAGGCCGTCCCGCAGACTCCCTTCCCCTTTTCTATCCTGACACAGGCCACCTTGCCCTGGAACGGCCCGAGTATAAGGGCGCCATCCATTACAAGATAAAAGCCCGCCCAGTTAATTTCCGTGAGCTGTGAAAAAAGAAGAGCCGAAACGTTAGACATAAGCGGTATGAAATGCCCTGAATCCTCCGATAGAGCCAGCATCTGTTTTTTGATCAGTTCATAGTCAGCCATGTTGTCCTCCTCTGTTTGCTTTAACTGGTTATATAATAATCCAAAAAAGAAAAAAATGGAAGCGCGTTTGCGCTTCCTTTAAAAGTCAGTCATCACAGTCGAATATGGCTTTCTTTTCGATAAGGTCGCCGTATTCCGATTTCCATCTCAGGTGAGGCTCTGATACGTCATAAGCAGGCAATGCTTCTTTATCCATATCCATTACGATCATCATATCGTATCGGTTATCCCTGTCTGAATTCGAAAGTTTAATATCGATACCATGGATACCTTCTATCGACAGCGTTTCTTCAAAGATGCTCCTTACAGGGCGTTCCAAAGCTTTGATATCTGTTCCTTTGCAGAATTTAACGATTATAAAGTGTTTCATTATTTTTCTCCATATATATTTTAAAAAACAGCATCCGTCAGGATGCTGTTTAACTGGCAGGGGCAGAAGGATTCGAACCCTCGACACGCGGTTTTGGAGACCGCTGCTCTACCAACTGAGCTATACCCCTATAAATATGGCGGAGAAGATGGGATTCGAACCCATGCTGCCCTTAACGAACACTAACGGTTTAGCAAACCGTCCTCTTCAGCCACTTGAGTACTTCTCCTTACTCGTTAAATTTCCCCTTCGCTGCGTTGCTGCTCCTGATCTCGCTCGCTCACGTACTCAGGTACGCTCGCTTCGGCTCGACAGTCACGCACCTTGCGCTGAGAAAATTTCACTTCGTAACACAATTGCCTGCCATACCGTATTAAGTTTGTGGCGGAGAGGGTGGGATTCGAACCCACGGTCCCTTTCGGGATCACTGGTTTTCAAGACCAGCTCCATAAACCGCTCGGACACCTCTCCGGATAAGGCGTCTTGCAGAATCGCTCCGCATGCCTTAAAAATGGTGACCCATCCGAGATTCGAACTCGGGACACCTTGATTAAAAGTCAAGTGCTCTGCCGACTGAGCTAATGGGTCATAAAACTTGGCTGGGGTAGCAAGATTCGAACTTACGAATGCGGGGATCAAAACCCCGTGCCTTACCGCTTGGCGATACCCCAGCGACAATCCCCAAACCAGCTTGAGTGCAATAAAAAACACCTATTACATCCAAGCGACTATTATATTTTAATGGCTTAGGTGATTGTTGTCAAGTTCTTTTTCCTATTTATATCAGTTTCAGGTTACAATTTTATCATACTCCGATAACACGTTATTGATAACTCACATTATATATTTTCCCTTCTTAAAAATACGAGCAGTAAACATGAAATAACCATGGATATCAGAGTCATCATTCCATAGGCTCCTAGTACTCCTGTAGGCACGGGAAAAGCGCTGTCTTTCATCGTGACCCGGGTATCCTTCCCTTTCATTACAGTGAAACTTATATCTTCAGCCTTCTGATATCCCGGCGGCGGTGAGATCTCTTTAAGCGTATAGGTTTCCCCTTCGGTGAGCCCTTCTATCACCTTTGGCTCATCTGAAGACGATATCCATGAAGCGACCTCGGTGCCCGCTTTATCATACAGGCCCAGTCCTGCACCTGAAAGAAGCCTGCCTCCCTGCGTTGTCTTCTCAATTACAGTTCTCGTCTTTTCATTCGGAATGATGTAGTATCCTCCTTCACTTCGTACCGGTGCTCCCTTTTCATCGAAGACCTCAGAGGATCCGTCTGCATTGATCACCACCTTCCAAATCTTCTCTTCTGTCTTATATCCTGCAGGTGCAGCTGTTTCCTCAAGGATATAGTTGCCGTACGGTACGTGTTCTATTACGGATATACCATCCTGCCCGGTCTCAAATACGCGTTCAGGAGAAGTTTCAGCTTTCTCCCATTTCTGTTCCGAAAGAGAGTTTGACGTATAGTACATCCTGAAGGAGGCTCCCTTAAGAGGTTCGTCACCTGTGCTCGTCTTTTTGATCTTAAGTCCGCCTTCCCTGTACTCATTGATCAGCACTTCCGTGGCTTTGTCCTGTTTGATCGAATATGGGATTGTATTGATACCCGGACCCGTCAGAAAATCAAGTATGCCTGCTTCATCCTTTCCGTAACGGTACATCCTGTCTCTGTCGGGGTATTCGAACACTTCATCATTTTTATTGTAGGTTTCCCATTTTATATCAGGATCCGCTGAGGATATATACCGTTTTCCGTCAAACTCATAAGGAGAATCTACTATTTCGACTTTAGTTACCTTTATCGCCGACTCATCGCTTGTCGGGCTCAGCCCTCTCAAAGGCTGTGATAAAAAGTTAAGATCGAATTCAAAAGCGGGAAATACTATTTCCACCTCTCCCCTACTCGTTGTCTTCAGATTACACCTGTATGCCGTACCGTCTTTTGAGTAAGCGACATAAAAGGCATAGCTGAGATTTCCGGATCCCGAGGGAAAAGCCTCTGCTATCCTGTAAGTTACCTTTACCGCCTTATCTTCTGTCTCTGCCTTGCGCGTTTCTTTTCTTAATAAAAAGCCTTTTAACGGTACTTCTTTTACCTCATAATTAAAGCGGTCTCCGTTTCCATCATACACGGGAAGTTCTCCGAAACTGTATTCCCAACCGCCAGACGAATTCACTTCGATCCTTTTGAACTCCGTCCCGTTGCGTTCAAGAACAAGCTCAATACTTTCAGGATGATCGTCCGTATCCCATTCCTTTTTCCCGCTGATCTCTGTGGTCAGACGTCTTCCTGTATTTACGATATCTGACATTTCAAATGTCCCTGCGGGACTCGCGGAGTTATCCGGCATAAGAAAGAACGGATATGGCCCGGAAAAAACAGATACACGCTCATTAATATATTCTGAATTCTCTCTTATATATTCAAGTATCCCGCTGTTTCCGACAGATAAAGGTCTTATCATCTCAGTATCACGGTCCTCAAGAAGCGAATCAACTTCAGCTTCAGTCCCTTCAGGAGTTGCTTCCAGACTGTCCAGTATCCCCTTCATCCTGTCATCAAGAGACGAATGCTTAAGATCTTTTATTATAAAAGGGCCTTTGACCTCCGGGGAGAAATCAAACACCGCTGCGTCTCCCGGTATCGTTATATATCCGCCATTAAAATTCACCGAAGCCTCATACCATCTGCCGTCTCTTCTGAACCACAGTTTTTTGCACGGATCGAAAAGCTGTCCTGTCAGTATCCTTACAGCGTCATGATCATAATAATCAGTTCTGTATCCGCTGACAGGCTGTTCCTTTACTTCATATTTGAATACGGACTGATCGCTGCCAAAGGCAGGCACCATGAAGGCATATCTCCAGTCATTTCCGGCAGTTACCCTCTGTTCGTCGATTTTCGTTCCATCACGGTATAGTTCAACCGTCACGTGATCCGGCCTGTCTTCTTCAAGATCTCCTTCCCACTTTATCTCGCCTGAGACCGGCTTTTTATCCCCGGACCTTATCGTCACCTTATAGTGGATAATTCGCTTTCCGGAATCAGTTTCAAGGCTCCAGCTTATATCATTCGTATCATCTATCGAAAAGCTGTAACCGTAATATTCAGGATTTCCCATATCGTCAGGGTACATATAGCCGGGATCTTCGAAGGAAAAGGAATGCCTGCTTCCGCTGAACCGCTCTTCCCGGACAGGCTCTCCGAAGTTTGAACCATCCTTTGTGTGATATATCTTAAGCACGTGTTCTCCGGGCTCATTCCCATAGGCCGCCGAACCGTCGACATCTATATTGAGCTTAGATGAAGTGATAAGCTCCCATTCGCCTGATCCAAGTTCAGGATTTCTTTCTTTGCTGTCTGACAGACTGCATTCTTCACCGGTCGCCCTGTTTTTCCATATTCCTTTAAGCCCTGAACCCCTTAAAACGCCGTATCCGTTCTCATCCTTGTTTATTATTATCTTCTTAAGAGAAGTGCAGTTCTCAAGAAACCCGTTCTGTGAAGAAGGAATCACCAGTTCACTGAGATCCAGACTTTCCATTTGCCTTATGTTGCTGAACCAGTCGAAGACGTTTTTCGGACTTATACGTTCTTCTATGATGACGCTTCTGATGGAATCTTTAACGTCTCCCCACGGAGGAGTCTGCGAAAGACATACGCCTGTATAATACGTTTTAGTTCCGATTACTTCACCGTTATGGAATGAATCTGCAGAATCGTTAAATATCCTGAGACTCCCGTCTGATGAATCAAAACATGCGCATGTGAAGGAGTCCGCCTGCTTGTATGTTCCCGGAGAAGAGCCATCATAGTCTGAAAGATTCAGTATCTCCGGTCCTGAGGTCCCGGTCCCGTCCGGAAGCCTTACCCTTTTCCACCCCGAATTCGGCGGATTCACGCTGAAAACTGACTTTTCTCCAAGCCTCACACTGCTTAGACTGCTGCATCCGGTAAACATGCCGTCCATTCTTGACGCTTTGGATGTATCCAGTTTTGACAGATCGCATTCTGTCATTCTGCTTAAGCCGTAAAACCATCTGTAGCAGGTCAGCGGTGCCATTTCATCCAGCACAGTTACTTTTTTGATGCCGTCTCTTTTGTAGTACCAGGAAGGATAAGTTTTTCCCGTATTCAAAACACCGGTATAGTATACCTTTGTGCCCTCCTCCCCTGCTGTCAGATGCTCATTATTCACGTCATCAAAAAATGTCAGGCTGCCGTCTTCCGGATCATATACCGCTGCCATCCTGCCTCCTGTCCTGTACCAGCCTGTATCTTCTCCGGTATAATCTGAAAGCGAATCGAGGATAGGTGTCGATGTCTCCGTGACGTCATCAGACAGTTTTACTCTCTGAATAGGTGTCTTCAGTTCGGTTTTGTTCAATATAGTGAATGAAGGCCCGAGCTTGATCAGAGAAAGATTGCTGTTTTTACCGAAAAAGGTATTGACGCTTGAGACCTTCGACGTATCGAAGCCGGAAATATCAAGTATCTCAACTCCGCAGTTCATGAACATCTGCCCGATGTATTGCACTTGTGAAGTGTCAAATCCTGAAAGGTCACACACTTTCATCGAAGTGCAGTCCTGAAACATACTTACCATATTTGTGACGGACGAAGTATCCATCCCGGACATATCCGGATCATTAAGTTTGCTGCATCCGCTGAACATGCCTTCCAAAGAAACTGTTTCAGAGGTGTCAAGGCCTGAAGCACTGAAATCGGTCAGTTCTTTGCAGTCAAAGAACCAGTTCATACACGATACAGGCCTTATTGTGTCCCCGTCTTTAACAGAAAAAGACCTGATCAAACTATTCTTCGAAACCCAGGGTGGATACAGCAAACTCTTTGATTTCTCAAAGCCTGTAAAATATGTCTTTGTTCCTTCTGTCTGTTTATTCGTATACGTTCCCTCCGGCGCCCTGAAAAGCATGAGAGACCCGTCAGAAGAGTCAAATACACCGTACGCCTCCCCCTGAAGCTCATCAGCCGCATAAGCCCGTTCTTCAGAAGCTCCCGGAAAACATGCAAAAGCCAGAAGCAGACAGAACGTCAGTAATAGTAATGTTTTTATTCTTTTTTTATTCATGGCAGATCCTTTCATTATCAAAAATCAGGATTTACATTTCTTAAATATTCTGTACCTGAGCAGCCAGGTGACCGTAAGCATCATTAACATCAGGGGCGACATGACTCCGGTAATCACCGCCTTTCCCAGAATATCCTCTGAAAACAAAAATATGCCGTATGTTAGGGCACATGATAAAAGGCAGAGAATGTTGAGACGCTGCTGCCCCATGATATCTGCCTGTCTTATGAGGCGGACCGGAACTGCAAGGTAAAGCTCCAGAAGCAGGATGATGACATCCATGACTGCGAAACTGCTCCTTTCAGGATAAGCCGCTGCCCTTTTGACCTTTGTCCCGGAACGAAGTTTTAAACTATCCTCCACACTATCCATATGATCCCTTACCTTCAAAAGAAGCACGGTCCTACCATATGAAAAACCGCTGTCACATGTGGAAAGCGCTATTACATGGCCGATATCGCCCACATCCCTGTAATATTCTGAGTTCTCTTTTGCATAGAGAATGAGTTTTTCGGTTTCTTCCTCAGTCTTATCAGCTTCATAGATCATGCTGTCAAATGCGTCTGTCTTCACGACCGAAAAGATCTGCAGATCTGATATCTTTCCTTCTGAAACCAGATACCCGTCTCTGTCGCGGGGTCTTTCTCCATCTCTGTTACAAAAGCAGTCTTCATCAGAAAACTTATCGATATCACCGAACATAGTTCCGTTTTCCATGTGATGTCCATATATGAGCTGATATGTTCCGGAATAGTCTCTGTTATTCAGCGACGACAGAAAAATCGACCCGGAAACGGAGTAGTCTCCATAGACATCCTTATTTATGTACTCCATATCCGTTCTTCCCTGAAGGACAGGATAATCGATTTTCGTACCGTATATCCTGAGCCACCCCGTTATATCGGGATTCACCGAAATCAGTTCATCCATGTCAGGCACGGAGTGCTCCTCCTCACCTGTTTCAAATCTTATCAGGTCTTCTGAAGATCCCGCTCTTGCCTCCTGTCTGAAAGATCCCGCGATCGAAAAAAGGCCGTAAACCAGAAGGGCAGCTGCCATAAGCCCGGATATATAACGTATCAATGTATTTCCCGCTTTTATCAACGAACTTATCATACGCTGCCCTTTCTGTAACGGCCTATTACAGTCCCGATAATCTCTTCTGATCTGACCGGTCCGTAAAATCTTGAATCTATGCCTCCTCCTCTTCTGTCGCAAAGAACAAAATACTCATCGTCAGAAAGAACAAGAGGATAATCCGTGTATCCTTCATATGCAGGCGTACTTCCGTATACGTCCTCTTCGGATACTATGCTGTCGTTTACCATAAAGCACGAGTCTTCATTTATCTCCACTTTATCCCCGGCGGCAGCGACAACACGTCCTATGTACTCCATGTCATCCTTTTTCAGGATAATAATCTCGCGCACTGAAGGCTGCTTATCTATTCTGTAGAAGATCACTGTATCTCCTGCTCTCAGTCCGGGCTTCATGTCATCCGTCTGAACTGTCTCTATCCCTATAACGAAGTTAAAAAGGATCCAGAAAATCAAAATAAGCCCCACAAGATTCCTCATAAGATCCAAAAATTCCTTCATATCCCTTTAAGCCTATCTGCTCTTCTTCATACCCAGGCATCTGAATGCGGCAAGCAGAAGTCCGGCTGCGATCACACAGAATGAAGCCCCGTATCTCATCGCTACACCTGTGGGAGTCACTGTATCCAGTTTATTTACAAACTTTACGCTATCTGCTGATAAAACTCCTGTCTGAGTCATGTTCTTTGTTCCCTCAGGTGCTACCTGAGATCCTTCTGAAGGCGTTCCTCCTTCAATGGAAACAGAATAAGTGTCCGTAGTGTTGTTGGTCTCCGTATACTCAACTTTAGCAGCAGATGAAAGACCTGAAATATAGTACTTTTCCTGGTGTGAAAGAGTGGTATTCATCACAGAACCCGTTTCAGATCCCGCGATCTTATCAGTCTCATTTGAAGCCGGGGCTTCCCCCTTGGAAGCATAGAAGGATCTTCCGTTGTCAGTTATTTTAGCTGTGAACGGGAACTGATTGTTTCTGTCTCCCATATTACCGCTCACTTCCTGAGTAAGGATAATATTCTTTGTTACTAACTCTGCAGCACCGGTGAAGGGCTGTCCGGGACCGCCGGATCCACCGTTGAAACCGTCTGTCTTGTTGTTGTATCTGTCGTGAAGCGTGTATCCTGCAACCGCAAGTCCTCCATCGCCATTCACGATATAAATGTCCAGATATCTGTCTCTGTCACCGGTATCCGTGACCCCTGTGGAAGTGATATCAGCAGGATCAGGCGTTTCAGTGATCCTGTATCTGTAGATCCCGGGTGCGGTGAACTTGGAAAGATCTGATACTGCCGTAAAATACTTTTTATTCGCGGTTCCGCTATCTGAAGCATTTACCTGTGTTCCTACAGGAAAAGAGACGCTGTTTGTTTCAAGGCTTACTCCTCCCGCGGGTCCTGTATGTACAGTACCTGTATTGTTATTTGCATCTGTAACTGATGTCCCGCCGTTGTCATTTGACGGTGTAACAGATGATATTTCATAAGAGTATGACATCCCCGGGCCGTCAACATATGCAAGGTCCGGATTGATAACCGTAAGGACTTTACTGATGTTTACTGACTGATCCGATGTTACAGCTACTCCTGAAGTAAGTTCTGCAGCAAAGGCAGTTGCATTCATGGCTGCTGCGACAGTAAGAGCAGTCACTGATACAGCGATTTTTCTGATTAGGTTTTTCTTCATTTGATTCTCTCCTTTTTTCATTACAAAATAGTTTATATCAAGGCAGCGGGGACTGCCTGATCAGCGTTTTTTATCTGATATGAAAAAACGGCACATTATCAGACCGATAAGCGCCGCTATGATCAATAAAACATATATTAAAGATGATGTTTCATCTCCGGTCTTTACCGGAACACTTCTCACGCCAGGGATAATTTTATCGCTGTACACTATCCCGTCGCATTTTCCCTTTTCGCCCTCCTTTTCAAATGAATAGACCGAAGAAGCATCTGAGAACACGTCCACTCTTACGATATATACAGACCTGTCTTCTGTGATATTCTTTTCATCATCTGTCTCACGAAAAACTCTGTACATATATGTCCCGGGTCTGGCAAAAGCGATCTCTCCAAAAGAAAAATCAGATGTACCGGAGACCTCTGTTCTTTTTTGACCCTTTTCCGTGCCATAAGGCATGGGTGATCCGTCCATACCTTCAAGCACGAATATATTTTTTGGTTCACCCTCCGCCTTTACATCTGTGCTGAAGCTGCCTTCTATAACAGCGGAGCAGAAACTGTCGCAATATGCGAAAGATGTAAAGTAAATCGTTAGTAATAAGAAACTGAAGAATATTACTGCTAATCTTGGCTTTTTCATTGGAAACCCCTCCTGTTTTTGTTTTTATAACAGAAAAAGCACCTGAAAAGGTGCTTCAAAAAACTGTATTGGTACTTATTGGATCGTTATGTATAATACAAAAGCACCCATAAAGGGTGCTTTGTATTTTGGTGAGCCCGTAGGGATTCGAACCCTAGACACACGGCTTAGAAGGCCGTTGCTCTATCCAGCTGAGCTACGAGCCCACGATTATTTAAAAAATGGAGCGGAAGACGAGATTCGAACTCGCGACCCTCGCCTTGGCAAGGCGATGCTCTACCCCTGAGCCACTTCCGCATGTTAGATTGTAGTAGATGGTCGAGGGAGATGGATTCGAACCATCGAAAGCTCAGCTAACGGATTTACAGTCCGCCCCCTTTGGCCACTCGGGAATCCCTCGACATATGGAGCGGATGATGAGAATCGAACTCACGCCATCAGCTTGGAAGGCTGAGGTTCTACCATTGAACTACATCCGCACATTTGGTACTACAATTTTTATTTATTTGGAGCTGGTGGAGGGAATCGAACCCCCAACCTGCTGATTACAAATCAGCTGCTCTACCGTTGAGCCACACCAGCATGTTAATAAAATGGCGACCAAGATCGGGCTCGAACCGACGACCTCCAGCGTGACAGGCTGGCATTCTAACCAACTGAACTACTTGGCCACAACTGGTGGGAGTTACAGGGCTCGAACCTGTGACCCCCTGCTTGTAAGGCAGATGCTCTCCCAGCTGAGCTAAACTCCCAAACATGCCGTTTATCTGCTCGACACAGTTATTAAATATACATTATAAATCCCGTTTTGTCAACAACTTTTTTGAGATTTCTTTAACTTTTCCTTTTCCGTTGGTAAGATTTGTTAAAATGCTGACGACGCTTTCCTCGTTCTCAGGCTCGACACCAAGCTCCGCAGTTACCTTCTCGCCGTATTCGGTATTCTCTATAGAAAACGCGTCTCCTGCCCTTGTTTCAAGCTTGGAGTAGGAAGCGTAATCGAGCTCATATTTTATGACTTCGCTTTCATATACTCCGCCTGTCCCTGCAGCTTCAAGTCCGAGCTTCAGACTTGAAGTATATGCTCTTACAAGGCCGCCTGTTCCGAGTTTGATCCCTCCGAAATAACGTGTCACCACTACAGCAATATTTGTTATGCCGGATGAGACCAGCATCTGAACCATCGGCGCACCTGAAGTACCCTGCGGCTCTCCGTCATCGGACGCCCACTGGATCTGCATCTTATCTCCTATCACCATTGCCGGCACGTTATGGGTGGCATCCTTATGTTTCTTTCTTATTGCAGCAAAAAACTCCTCCGCTTCCTCTCTGGTCGATGCCGGAGAAACGTAGCAAATGAACCTCGATCTTTCAATTGTCTGCTCAGCCGTTCCGGGACCGAGCACTGTGCCGTATAATCTCATTTTAATTCAAACTCTTTGAATCTTCCGTAATCTCGTTCTTTCAGTTCGCATTCAATAAGCGTTCCTTTATCGGTGTATTCCACACTTATAACAGAAGCCTTATCCTGGATATAGGATGAAACATCGCCCCTGGTATATGGCACGAGTATACTGGTCCTTATCATATCGCCGAAGATCCTGCTTCTGACAGCATCCATGAGCTCGCCTATACCGATGTCATATTTTGCTGAAATAAAGAAACTGTCCATACCGGTTCCTTTTAGTTCAAGCTGCTCCCTGTCTCCCACAAGATCGACCTTGTTAAAGGCCTTTATTTTCGGTTTTGAGCCCGCTCCTATCTCTTCAAGGACTCGTTCTGTGACCTCGGCCTGAAAATCGCTGTTTTCGTAAGACGAGTCGATCACGTGTACCAGAAGGTCTGCTTCTGTCACTATCTCCAGGGTGGATTTGAATGCATCTATCAGAAGATGCGGCAGTCTTGACACGAACCCTATCGTATCCACGAGGATAAAACTGTGGTTCTTATCCAGATCGACTCTCCTCTGGTAGGTGTCCAGAGTCGCGAAAAGCATGTTCTCCTCAAAGACTTTTTTATCTTCATTGAAGGTCCCTGTCAGTATCCTGTTCATAAGGGCTGATTTCCCCGAATTGGTATATCCCACAAGCGCAACAACGGGGATCTCGTTTTTTTCTCTCAGTTTCTTCTGTATTCCCCTGTTTCTTTTAAGGGAATCCAGTTCGTCCTTGATGTCGTAGATCCTTCTCTCGATATGTCGTCTGTCCGTTTCCAGCTTCTTTTCTCCGGGGCCTCTGGTGCCTATTCCTCCTCCAAGCCTCGACAGAGACTTTCCGAAACCGGTAAGTCTGGGGATCCTGTATTTGAGCTGAGCGAGTTCCACCTGAAGTTTTCCTTCTCTTGTGGTCGCCCTCTTCGCAAAGATATCCAGTATCAGGATGACCCTGTCGATCACCCTTACTCCTATGGCATCCTCAAGGTTCCTCAGCTGCATACCGCTTAACTCATCGTTGAACACGACAAGATCGGCTTCCATATTCTCACAGAGTTCCCTGATCTCCTCTACTTTGCCGCTTCCGACCAGAGTAGCGGAATTCGGTCTTTCCATATTCTGGATAACCATTCCGACGGACTCGACGGATGCTGCTTCGCAAAGGCCTTTCAGTTCTTCCATTGAATAGGAAATATCCTCGCCGAGCTGAACACCGACGAGGATAGCCTTATATTCCTCTTCTCTTATTACTTCATTCTGATCGTTAAACTTCAGCATTATCTACTGTCTCCCTTAAGAACGGGTTGAGTATCCTGATATATGTTCCCTTCATTCCAAGAGACTTCGTCTCAAGGATACCGGCGCTCTCAAGTTTTTTAAGCGCATTCACTATTACCGAATTGGTAAGCTTGTACTGAACTGCAACCTTAGATGCGACCAGTATAGTCTCATTCTCTTCAAATGACTTCATGATCTTTATCAAAGCGTCTTTTTCAGAGAATGACAAAGTATCGAGCGCCATTTCACATGACATTCTCAGACTTCTCTCCTGTGCTTTTTCGAGCTGGAGTTTCCTCTGGATCTCCAGAGCGACGACCGTAGCCCCGTATTCACAGAGCACGATCTCTTCGTCAGTGAAGGGTCTGTCATATCTGGTCACGAGGATAGTTCCCTGGCGTGCTCCTCCTGATACACAGGGGATCACGGTGTGATACTTGTCCTTCAGGTCATAGTCCTCTCCCAGCATGCAGGTGATGTCTTCTCCTCTTAAATTTGCCTGTGTCTCCAGGACTTCGAGGAACATCTTGTTGTGTTCGAACGGGACCTTCTCCTCTCCGGACTCGTCGGGAATGGTCGAAGTGTCATTGGCTTTGTCGTATGAGACGCCCAGCACTTTACCCTTGTTATCCAGAATGTAGAAGTTAGCTTCCGTGAGTTCCGAAAGTATTTTGCTCAGATCCTCATATGAAAGGTTTCCCGTTGTGCTTTCTGCAAGCACCCAGTTCAGTCTTTTTATCTTCAGTAAAAAATCATCCATAGACGCACCTCCGCCTGTGATCAAATGATATTATCAAAGAATAAACCTGTCCAGATCCTCTCTTGAGATCGTATCCTGGAATCTGTTCTTTACATACTCCTCATCGATCAGGATGTGTGTGGTCTCCGGATCGGGAACGTTGAATGAAACGTCTTCAAGGAGTCTTTCCATTACAGTGTGGAGTCTTCTTGCTCCGATATTCTCCGTCTGTTCATTCATCAGATAAGAGATGGTTGCGATCTCTTCAATACCGTCCTCAGTGAATTCAAGCTCCACGCCTTCAGTCCCAAGAAGAGCGATGTGCTGCTTCGTAAGAGCGTTCTGAGGCTGAGTAAGGATCTTGACGAAGTCATCTTTGGTAAGGCTGTCAAGAGTTACTCTGATGGGGAATCTTCCCTGAAGTTCGGGGATGAGATCTGTAGGTTTGGCTACGGAGAAAGCTCCTGCTCCGATGAACAGTATATGATCTGTCTTGACAGGACCGTACTTGGTATTGATGACAGAACCTTCTACGATGGGAAGGATATCCCTCTGAACGCCCTCTCTTGAAACGTCTGCTCCGGAAGTCATACGGTTTCCGGAAGCGATCTTATCGATCTCATCTATGAAGATGATGCCGTTCTGCTCTGCGTTGGCTACAGCCTCATCGGTCACCTGATCCATATCGATCAGTTTGGTGGCTTCCTGTTCTCTTAAGATCTTCCTTGCTTCAGAAACCTTGCAGTTCTTCTTTCTGGTCTTCTGGGGCATATCGCCTCCGAATATATTTCCGATAGCGATGGTCATGCCTTCGTTGGACATGTCGAGCTGATTTCCCTTAGGAGCTGCAACTACCTCTATCTCGATGTACTGATCTTCGAGGAGTCCCTTTCTGAGCTGTTCCCTTACCTGCTCTCTCGCATATTCCACGTCTCTGTCTTCCTTGGCGTTTTCCTTTTCCTGCTGATCCAGATACTGCTGTTTCTGGCTCTGATATCCGCCGGAATTCATAATGAAATCGAAAGGACTCTTTTTCTCGTTGATGTTTTTCTTCTTGCCGGGGATGATAGCTTCGACTATCTTCTCTTCAGCGATCTGATCCGCCACCTCATATTTTTCCTCAAGCTTTGACTGCTTGGTGACTCTGAGAGAAGCTTCAACCAGATCCCTTACCATGGAATCAACGTCTCTTCCTACGTAGCCTACCTCAGTGAACTTGGTAGCTTCGACCTTTACGAAGGGAGCGTCCATGAGCTTGGCGAGACGTCTTGCAATCTCGGTCTTTCCGCATCCTGTGGGTCCCATCATAAGGATATTCTTAGGTGTGATCTCTTCTCTTAATTCCTCTGAAAGGAGAGATCTTCTGTATCTGTTTCTGAGAGCGATAGCAACGGATTTCTTGGCTTCACCCTGTCCTATAATATACTTGTCGAGTTCAGAAACGATCTCCTTAGGTGTCATATTATATAATTTGTTAGCCATCGATCTCGCCTCCTTCTTCATCAAGCTTGAGCACAGTGATGTTGTCGTTTGTATATACGCAGATGGAGCTTGCTATCTTAAGAGATTCTTTGACGATATCTTCAGCTTTCATATCCGTGTGATTATACAAAGCATTTGCAGCGGAATATGCGAAGTTTCCGCCTGAACCGATAGCAACGAAGGGCTGATCGGGTTCTATGACTTCCCCGTTGCCGGAAATAACCAGAAGGTTCTCCCTGTCCATAACGATCATGAGTGCCTCAAGGTTTCTCATACCTCTGTCAGATCTCCACATCTGAGCAAGCTCAACAGCGGCCTTCTTAAGATTTCCGGAGTGTTCCTCCAGCTTGCTCTCAAACTTTTCTGTAAGAGCAAAGGCATCAGCAACTGAACCCGCGAATCCTGAAAGGACCTGACCCTTGTAGATCTTTCTTACCTTTTTCGCACCATTCTTCATAATGGCATGCTCGCCCATGGTGACCTGTCCGTCACCGCCTATAGCTATGTCATCAGGTCCGCGCCTTACAGCGCAAATAGTAGTAGCATGAAATTGTATCTTGTTATCCATAAATGACATTTCCTCCCAATTATTACTCTGTATACTTACATTTTACATCGGAACATGCATATTTTGTGTTCTTTTTATGTTTTTCGACTAAAAGCTTACCGCACACCGGGCATTTCCTGTTGACCGGTTTATCCCAGAAGGATACGTTGCATTTAGGGTAATTGGAGCATCCGTAGAACAGTTTTCCGCTCTTTCCCCTCTTCTGAACGATGTCTCCTCCGCATTCAGGACATTTGACCCCGACGTTCTTTATAATAGGTTTAGTGTTCCTGCATTCAGGGAAACCCGAGCATGCCATGAACTGTCCGAAACGTCCGGTCTTTATGAGCATGGGTTTTCCGCATTTTTCGCAGATCACCTCATTGCCGTCGTCATCCACAGCAGGCACTTCCTTCTGCTTGATCCTCTCCACATTCGAAGCCTCGTCGAGTTCTTTTTTGAATGGACCGTAGAAGTCTCTCAGTATCTGCTTCCAGTCTGTGCTGCTGGACTCCACTCCATCGAGACGGTCCTCCATTTCTGACGTAAAATTGAGATCCACTATATCCTTGAAGTGGTTTTCCATAAAACCTGTTACTGTAAACCCTAGCTCTGTAGGCTTGATTATCTTGGTTCTTGGAGGTCTTTCGACGTAATCCCTGTCCATAAGGTTTGAGATA
>CACZGZ010000021.1 GCA_902780845.1 uncultured Eubacteriales bacterium | reverse complement strand
ATGGCTTTGGCTACCTGGCGTCCGCCGGAGCCATAGCTTCTGGATATCGTGATTATGTGTTTACCCATCATGAACTCCTTTCTTTATTCACCTAAGTATGCCTTACGGACACTGTCGTTATGAAGAAGCTCGGATGCCGGTCCGGAAAGGGAGATCTTGCCTGTCTCAAGCACGTACGCACGGTCCGCGATAGAGAGCGCCATCTGGGCGTTCTGCTCTACCAGAAGGATGGTGGTGCCGGCCTTATGCAGGTTCTGTATGATCTCGAAGATCTGTTCTACGAGTATGGGTGCAAGTCCCATGGATGGCTCATCCAGCATGAGAAGCTTGGGCTGGCTCATCAGGGCTCTTCCCATGGCCAGCATCTGCTGTTCTCCTCCTGAAAGGGTACCTGCGACCTGTTTGTATCTTTCCTTGAGTCTCGGGAACTGCTCATATACGAGCTCCAGATTCTGGGGAATGGTGCTTGCCTTCTCTGTATATGCTCCCATCTCCAGGTTTTCCTGTACGGTCATCTGAAGGAAGACTCTTCTTCCTTCCGGAACCTGAGAAAGACCTTTCTCTACCAGTTTATGGGCGGGAACCTTGCCGATATCCTCTCCGAGGAAATGTATGGATCCTGTCTTGGATCTGAGAAGTCCGGATACGGTGTTAAGCGTAGTTGACTTGCCGGCTCCGTTGGCACCTATAAGGGTAACTATCTCTCCTTCATTTACTTCAAAGGAAATGCCTTTGATGGCGTGGATGGCTCCATAATATACGTTGATATCTTCAACGCTTAAGATCTTTTCCATTATTTCGCCTCCTTTTTCTTTCCCAGATATGCTTCGATTACCGCAGGGTTGTTCTGGATCTCTTCCGGATTGCCCTTGGCTATGATACGGCCGAAGTTAAGAACTGCGATACCTTCGCAGACGTTCATTACAAGGCTCATATCGTGTTCGATAAGGATGATGGCGATGCCGAAGGTATCCCTTATCTTACGGATGTTGTTCATGAGTTCCGCAGTTTCCGAAGGGTTCATACCTGCGGCGGGCTCGTCGAGAAGGAGTACCTTGGGATCGGTGGCGAGAGCTCTTACGATCTCCAGTCTTCTCTGGGCACCGTAAGGGAGTGAGCTTGCCTGATAATCAGCCATATCCTGCATGTCGAAGATGGAAAGGAGTTCAAGTGCCTTTTCGTGGGCGGCCTTCTCCTGTCTCCTGTACTTAGGACCGTGGAAGATACCGCTGAATAAGCCATAGTTCACCTCTTCGTGCATGGCGGCTTTTACGTTCTCTTCTACAGTGAGCTTGTCAAAAAGCCTGATGTTCTGGAAGGTACGGGCGATGCCCATCTTGCTGATCTGGGTGGTTGTCATGCCCGCGGTATCAACGCCGTCAAAGAGGAAGGTGCCTCTCGTAGGCTGGTATACCTTGGTAAGCAGGTTGAAGATGGTGGTCTTGCCTGCGCCGTTAGGTCCGATGATACCTGCGATCTCAGTACGTCCGATGGATAAAGTAAATTCATCTACGGCAGTAAGTCCGCCGAAATCTATACCGAGACCCTTTATTTCCAGGATCGGTGTCTTATCCTTATCTCTTTCGGGAAGGATGATCTCGTCTACAGTAGACTTTGATTCGTCATAGTTTTCGTAAACGTCATATACGGTGTTCTGGATAACTTCATCATTCTTCATTTTAATGCTCATCCTTTAAACACCTCCTTCCGTTTCAGGCTCAGGGGTTTTATTCTTGCCCTTGAATACCTTTTCTCTCAGCCCCTGTGTGAACATCTTGATCTTAGGGCTGTAGGTAAATATCATTACCAGGATGAGAACGATGGCATATGCCAGCATTCTGTAATCCGCGAACTGTCTCAGCGCCTCGGGAAGTATGGTGAGGACTGTAGCTGCGATTATGGAACCCCAGATGTTTCCGAGTCCTCCGAGAACTACGAATACCAGGATGAGTACCGAGGTATTGAAGTTGAACTTGATGGGAAGAAGCGTGGAGTAGTTCAGTCCGAACAGTGCTCCTCCCATGCCTGCGAGGGCAGCGGATACTGTGAACGCCATCAGCTTGTATCTCATGACGTTGAGTCCGATGGACTCAGCGGCGATCCTGTTGTCACGGCAGGCCATGATGGCTCTTCCCTGCCTGGAGTTCATTATGTTCTGAACGATGAAAAGGGTTATGAGCACAAGTATGAAACCTGCTGTAAAGGTGGATATCCTCTGTACAGCAGTCGCTCCCATGGGTCCGTTAAGAAGCATTCTTCCGCTCTCCTCAAGTCCGAGGTCCGGATTGGTCCTTAAGTGGAAACCATTGCTGTCAACACCTGCGTACACGATGTTCATTATGTTCTTGATGATCTCACCGAAAGCAAGTGTAACGATGGCAAGATAATCGCCTCTCAGTCTCAGTACGGGTATACCGATGAGGAAGCCCAGGATCCCTGCCAGGATAGCACCGCAAATAACTGCAGCCGCAAGTCTTACGCCATCGGGAAGACCGGATGACTCAAGCATACCGGAAACCACTATACCCATGAAGGCACCTGCTGACATGAATCCTGCGTGACCAAGGGAAAGTTCTCCGGAGATACCTACTACCAGGTTGAGGGATACAGCCATGATTATATAGGCACAGATAGGAACCAGCTGTCCCTGAAGGGAACTGGATACCGCGCCCATGCTGTTCAGCACCGTTACGACGACGAATGCGATTATAACGATACCATAGGATATTATTGAATTCTTTGTGTAAGGCGAAAGCTTGCCGTTCTTTATCTTCATCTTCATGCTTCTCACCTACACTTTCTCTGTTATCTTCTTTCCGAGAAGTCCGGTGGGCTTCACGAGAAGAACTATGATCAGAACTCCGAATACGATAGCATCCGAAAGTTCAGACGATATATACGCTCTTCCGAAGATCTCGATGACACCGATAAGGATGCCGCCCAGCATGGCTCCGGGGATGGAACCGATACCGCCGAATACCGCAGCTGTGAAAGCCTTGATACCGGGCATGGCGCCTGTGGTGGGCATGAGAGCAGGATATGAAGAGCAAAGCAAAACGCCCGCTATGGCTGCCAGAGCAGAACCGATAGCAAAGGTCATTGATATTGTCGAATTTACGTTGATTCCCATCAGCTGTGCAGCGCCGTTATCCTCAGATACAGCACGCATGGCCTTGCCGACCTTGGTGCGGCCTGTGAAAAGGGTCATGCCGATCATGATTATGATGGCTGCCACCAGTGTGAACAGTGCTTCCCAGGTTACGGTAAGCTCTCCTCCGAAGAGGGAGATGCTGGAGCCGAAGCCGCTGAATACAGACGTGAATACCTTGGGAGCGCTTCCCCATATGATAAGAGCAGCGTTCTGCAGGAAGTATGACACGCCGATAGCTGTAATGAGAACCGCAAGCGAACCTGTGCCTCTTAAAGGTCTGTAGGCCAGTCCCTCGATAAGTATACCGAGAGCTGTGCAGACGATCATAGCCAGGATCACCGACACCCATGCGGGCAGGTTAAGATAGGAGGTAGCGCAAAACGATATGTACGCACCTACCATGATAACGTCGCCGTGGGCGAAGTTCAGCATTTTGGATATGCCGTATACCATTGTGTAACCTAAGGCGATGATAGCGTAAACGCTTCCAAGGCTCAGGCCGTTTATCAGATTCGTTAAGAATATCATATCTAATCCTCAAATCGGGGCGCCGCCAAAGCAGCGCCCCTCAGATAATTTTTTGTTTTAACGATTATCAGTCGTCTTTATTTGTCTACGTAGATTCCGCCTTCGATGACGCAGATTACAGGAGTCTTGTTGACTTCGCCCTTCTCGTTCCAGGTCATGCCTGTTCCGGTAAGTCCGTCATATGAGAAACCGCCTGTGAACTGTCCGATCATAGCGTCGCAGATCTCTTCGTTAGCCTGGTCAGGTGTAAGTCCTGCTGCCTTGAATGCATCATAGAGAGCATAGATAGCGTCATATCCGTCAGCTGCGAACTGGTTGGGAACTTCGTTGTATGCTGCCTGATATTTTTCAACGAAGGAAGCAACGTTCTCATCTGTTGACCACGGGTTGAAAGGAGTCATGAGCATAACGCCCTCAGCGAGTGCTGTGTCGAAACCTTCCATATCAAGGATACCGTCCATACCGTCTACTCCGAAGAATGTAGGTGCATAGTTCATATCCTTAGCCTGTTTCATGATAACTGATGCAGGTGTGTAGTAAATAGGAAGTAATACTACTTCTGCTCCTGCAGACTTGCAGGAAGTAAGCTGTGCGCTGTAGTCAGCATTTGTATCATCGGGATATGTCTCAGCTGCAACGATCTCGCCGCCCTTGCTTTCGAACTCTGACTTGAATGCATTGAAGATACCTGTTGAGTAAGGATCGGAGTTGTTGTAGATAACGCCTACCTTCTTGCCGGCCATGTTCTCTGCGATGTAGTCAGCTGCCTTGATTCCCTGGTTGGGGTCTGTGAAGCAAACCTGGAATACGTTGTCCTTACCTGCGGTAACGTCAGCGGATGAAGCGGAAGGAGTAAGTTCGAATACTCTGTCTTCAAATGTGATAGCTGATGTAGCGATGCAGGATCCGGTGGTAACTGTTCCCATCATGATCTGAATGCCCCAGTCTTTAAGCTTGTTGTAAGCGTTTACAGCCTTTTCACCGTCAGCTTCGTCGTCTTCCATCTTGAATTCGATCTGAAGGTCGGGGTTGGCTTCGTTGATCTCAGCAACTGCGATCTCAGCGCCCTGCTTAACAGCTGTGCCGTAGATGGAAGCTCCGCCTGTTAAAGGACCGGAACAACCGATCTTGATAGTTGCTGCGCCTTCTGCTGCGCCGCTGTCACTTGAACCGCTGTCGCTTGAACCGCCGCAGGCTGCGAAGGTGAATACCATTGCCAGTGCCAGTGCAATGACCATAAACTTCTTGAAATAACTGTTCTTCTTCATTTCTTTCTTTCCTCCTAAAGAATTGATCTGAAACCTTTCATCACTTGTCAGCCCTCAGAAGCCAAAAGTAAAAGCCCGGGGCGCATGCCACAGGCTTTGAAAGTTCTTAGTATTCGTAAACAGGTCATTCTTTCTGAACTCTTATCTTCGCCCGCAGCTCAATATTCATCATTTATTAGCAGTACATCGACTGCGATAATAATGACGCTGATAATGATCAAGCTGAGAACTATAACCGAGTTCATTAATAATACCTCCCATTTACAAGATGGGTCTATATTATCACCTATTCATCATAATGTCAACGGTTTTTTGTAATAATATCACAATTTTTCGCAAAAATTTGTGATTGTTAAACAAAATTTAAGGTTTTTTGCCCTCTTTTAGCCAGGATACCATATCCATTTCGGAAATAATGGGGATACCGAGCTCCTTGGCCTTTTTATTTTTGCCTGAATTAGAGGTCAGATCGTTGTTTATGAGGTATGAAGTCTTGGCTGAGACCGAGCCTGCGACCTTGCCGCCGTTGGCTTCTATCTCGGCTTTAAGGGCGTCTCTGTTGGGATATGTTTCAAGGCTTCCGGTAATTACGAATGTCATGTCCTTAAGGAGTTCACCCGCCTCCTCAAAGGCTGTGTCCAGCTCCACTTCAGAGAGGAGATCGTCCACCATGGCAGCGTTCTTTTCATCTTTAAAGAAGCTGACGTAGGCTTCCGCCATGACGGAACCTATACCTTCGATGGTCACAAGTTCGTCCGCCTCAAGGCTCCTTATCTTATCCCAGTCATTTCTGCAGTAAGTGGACACCAGACCCGCGTTGGCCCTTCCGAAGTTGGGGATGCCTAAAGAGTACAGGAACGCCTGAGGCGTCACCTTTCTCGCCTTCTCCACCGCATCGCATAAATTCCTGAATGAAAGCTCGCCGAAACCTTCCATCACGACTATCTCATCGTGGTGCTCATCTATCCTGAATATATCAGCAAACTCTCTTATGAGCCCCCTGTCGATGAGTTTCTCCAGGGTCGACTCGGATAAGCCCTCTATGTTCATGGCGTCGCGGGATACGAAGTGCGAGAAGCCCTTTATCTGTTTCGCAGGGCATTCGGGGTTGGGGCAGTTGAGTGTCTCCACTCCGTTTTCACTCTTTATTATCGTATCTCCTCCGCACACAGGACAGGTCTCAGGAATGTGCACGTTACCCGATCCTGTAAGGTTCTCCGCTATTTGAGGGATGATCATGTTTGCCTTATATACTCTTATCCTGTCACCGATACCGAGCTTCAGTTCCTTCATTACGGAAACGTTATGGACAGACGCTCTGGATACGGTGGTTCCTTCAAGCTCTACGGGATCGAAGATCGCCACGGGGTTGATGAGTCCGGTGCGGGATGCCGACCATTCTATCTCTTTAAGTTCGGTCTCCGCAGTCTCATCCTGCCACTTGAAGGCTATTGAATCCCTCGGGAACTTGGCGGTCACACCCAGAGATCTTCCGTATTCTATGTCATTGAATGATACCACAAGCCCGTCCGAAGGCACAGGATTGTCCGCGATGTGATCCGCAAACCACTCTATCGTCTCCTCCACAGTGCTTCCGGTGATCAGCTTATGCTCCACGACCTGGAATCCCTGAGCTTCAAGCCAGTCGAACTGTTCACTTCTGGTCACGAAGTCTTTCCCCTCAGCTGATACGAGAGCAAACGCAAAAAACTTAACTCCCCTCTGCTTCGTGATCCTGGGATCAAGCTGCCTTACCGAACCCGAGCAAAGGTTTCTCGGATTCTTATATTTGGAGCCTTCATCGGTAATTCCCGAATTGATCTTTTCGAAGTCGTCATAAGTGATCACGGCTTCGCCTCTTAAGACCAGCTCTCCTTTAAAGTCTATGTTAAGCGGAACGTTCGAAAAGACTCTGGCGTTATTTGTGATGACTTCGCCTACCTCGCCGTTTCCCCTGGTAACAGCCTTCACTAAAGTTCCCCCGTTATACGTGAGGACTACCGTAAGTCCGTCCAGCTTCCATGACATCAGTGCTTCATGATCACCCACAAAGGACCTGAGCGCCTCAGGCTCCTTGGTCTTATCAAGGCTCAGCATCTTTGAGGGATGAGCTTCCTTCGGAAGTTCAGAGAGGACCTCATAGCCCACGTTCTGGGTAGGGCTGTTTGAGAAGACGGTCCCCGTTTCTTTCTCCAGCTCCTGAAGCCTGTCATAGAGCCTGTCGTACTCATAGTTCGGCATGATCTCCCTGGCTTCCTGATAGTATGCAAGTGACGCTTCGTTCAGAGTCTCTATGAGGCCCTTCATCTCCTCGATCAGGGATGTATCTTTATTGGTCTTTTCCGGTTCAGCAAACATGCCTATCTGTTCATTCATTTTTTCACCTTATACTTTTTTAAGGGGCGCCATTCCGATGGCCAGTTTTTTGGTCCCGAAATCATCGAAGATGACCGTGACCGTCGTCGGTGTTGCGTCCACAACTATGCCGTGGCCGAACTTGCCGTGTGTAACGTTATCGCCTATCTCAAATGACTCCGTGCCAGCAGTCTTCTTTACCTGCTGTCTGGCAAATCTTAAGGGATCATAGTGCGACGGCTGTTCGTCTCCGTAGCCTCCGAAGGGGGATACCGGTGACTTCGCAAAACCGTCCAGCGTGCCAAGTCCAAGGCCCAGCCTGTCGCCGGACTTCTTGTTCACATAGGAGTTTCCGATCACGTCCAGAAGTTTGGGATCGATCTCCGATATGAACATGGACTCGCGGGCGAAATCTCCGTGCCCGTAGGTCACCCTGTACTGGGCTGATGTGAGGATCAGTTTCTCCCTGGCTCTGGTCATGCCGACATAGCAAAGCCTTCTCTCCTCTTCGATACCTTCTTCAGTATCCATGGATCTGAAGCTGGGGAACAGTCCGTCCTCCATTCCGGGCATGAAGACGACGGGGAATTCCAGGCCCTTGGCGCTGTGAAGCGTCATGAGAGTGACCTTGCCGTCAGCTTCATCGTAGTTATCAGTGTCGCTCTGGGTGGATACCCTCTCGAGGAACTCGTCGAGGGTCGCTTCCTCTCCGGCGTCCTCTTTTTCCTTCTCATAATCGTATATATACGATTTGAAATCCAGAAGGTTTTCGATCCTGCTCTCCGCCTCCTGGGTGTTTTGCGCTTCGAGCGCTCCCAGGTAACCGGTCTTTACGAGCAGGTTATCATATATGTCCGATACCCTGAGGTTCTCCCTCTCGTCGATGCATTCGCGGATCACGTCCAGCATGGACTTGAGGGATTCCCTGGCCTTCTTGTTGAAGCTGTCCAGAGTCTCATCCTCGAGAAGGCACTCGAAGATGCTCATGCCTCTCACCTGAGCGAGAGCCCTGTATTTCGCAAGGGTCGTGGGTCCGATCCCGCGCTTGGGTTCGTTTATGATCCTCTCAAGAGCTATATCGTCCCTGGGATTCACCACAAGGCGCATATAGCTTATCATGTCCTTGGTCTCTTTTCTTTCGTAGAAGCTGAAGCCTGAAAGGATCTGATAAGGGATCCTCGACCTCTTCAGGGCATCTTCAAAAAGCCTTGACTGAGCGTTCGTCCTGTAAAGGACCGCAAAGTCATCGTAGCTCCTTCCGAGCTGGCTCAGGAAACGTATCTCCTGTGCCACGTATGCCGCTTCTTCCTTATCTGAATCCAGCCTGTTATATATTACCAGATCTCCCTCTTCCTTATCCGTCCAAAGCTTCTTCGACTTTCTGTCCCTGTTGTTCTTTATGACAGAGTTGGCGCAGGCAAGGATGTTCTTGAAGGATCTGTAATTCTGTTCAAGCTTTACGACCTTGGCTCCCTTGAAATCCTTCTCAAAGTCCAGGATATTCCTGATATCGGCTCCTCTCCACTGGTAGATGCACTGATCGTCATCGCCTACTACGCAGAGATTCCTGTGCTGCATCGCGAGGAGGTGTATCAGTTCATACTGGATGCGGTTGGTGTCCTGATACTCGTCCACCATGATATATCTGAACCTTCTCCTGTAATCATCCAGGATGTCCGGATTATCTCTTAAAAGATGATATGCCTTTAAGAGCAGGTCGTCAAAGTCCATGGCGTTGTTCTTCTTAAGGGCTGCCTCGTAATCCTTGTATACCTTGTAGTATACTCTGGAGGTCGGAGTGTCCATCTCCATCTCCTTGAACTTTTCAGGATCCCAGTCGCGCTCCTTGCACTTGCTGATGATCGAAGAAAGGAGCGGATAAGGATAGTCCTTGGAGTCTATATTTCTTTCCTTATATATATTCTTGAGTACAGCCTTCTGGTCCACGGTATCGTATACCACGAAACTCTTGGTGTAGCCCACCTTATCCGGATACTCCCTGAGCATGCGAAGGCTCATGGCGTGGAAAGTCATGATCCACATGCCGGGGCATACTCCAACCAGCTTCTCGACCCTGTCTCTCATCTCCCCCGCCGCCTTGTTCGTAAAGGTAACGGCCAGGATGTTATAGGGTCTCACGCCTTCCTCGATGAGATAGGCTATCCTGTGGGTCATGGTCTGGGTCTTGCCGGAACCGGCTCCCGCTAATATAAGAAGCGGTCCCTCAGTATACTGGACTGCTTCTCTTTGTTCTTTGTTTAAGTGATCTAAATTCATACGTTTATTATATCATGGATGCTGTCCTATATAAAGGTCATTGTGTCGATCCCGCGCTGAATCTTTTTGTCGGTTTTACACTCATCGCTGGTATTTTCAGCTGGATATGGATGTGTTGTTTTTTACGTTACACCCATCAGATGTATTTTGCGCAAAAAATGGGTGTGCTTTTTTCTACGGTTACATCCATTTGTTTAATATATTGTAGAATATGGATGTATCCTGGATAATAAAATACACCCATAAGTGGCGATCATTTTTAAATATAGATGTACCCTGGCCGCCTGATTACACCTATACTAAGCATTTTTCCTACTATATGAGTGTAATGCGTCCTATTATTACACCCATTCGGTGTATTTTGCGCAAAATATGGGTGAAACCCCGCAAAAAACTCCTTTCCCATGATCGCGCAAAAAATAAAAAGCACCGGATAAACCGGTGCTGATTATTTATTATACTAATTCAAGGAATACTGCCTCAGCTGCATCTCCCTGACGAGGGCCGAGCTTAAGGATCCTTGTGTAGCCGCCGTTTCTGTCAGCATACTTGGGCGCGATCTCTTCGAACAGCTTGGTAACTGTTGTTTCATCTACAAGATAGGATAAAACCTGACGTCTTGCGTGAAGATCTCCGCGCTTAGCTAATGTGATCATCTTCTCGGCGATCCTTCTGGTTTCCTTCGCTCTCATATCAGTCGTCTCGATCCTGCCATACTTGAAAAGATCAGTTGTCAGGTTTCTTAACATGGACTTTCTGTGAGCGGAAGGTCTGCCTAATTTTCTATATCCAGGCATATTGCGATTCTCCTTTCACTTCAAATCAATCATCGTTCGGTCTTAATGACAGGCCGAGCTCTTCCAATTTTGCTTTTACTTCGTCTAATGACTTCTTACCAAGGTTTCTTACCTTCATCATATCGTCCTCAGACTTCTGAGTGAGTTCCTCAACTGTGTTGATAGCTGCGCGCTTCAGGCAGTTGAATGAACGAACTGAGAGTTCCAGTTCCTCGATAGTCATTTCCAGAGCCTTTTCCTTCTGGTCTTCTTCCTTCTCTACCATGATGTCCATGTTTACAGTGGAATCGGTGAGCTGGATGAAAAGGTTAAGGTGTTCCTGCATGATCTTTGCACCGATGGAAACGCCCTCTTCAGGGGTGATGGATCCGTCGGTCCAGATCTCGAGGATAAGCTTGTCATAGTCAGTTACCTGACCGACTCTGGTGTTCTCTACAGTAAAGTTGACCTTTCTTGCAGGGGTGTAGATGGAATCCACAGGGATAACTGAGATAGGTGTATCTTCAGTCTTGTTCATCTCTGCGGGAACGTATCCTCTGCCTCTTGCAAAGTTGATCTCCATAACAAGAGTAGCGTTTTCTTCAAGAGTAGCGATGTGGAGCTCAGGATTGAAGATCTCCAGGTCGCTGTCAGCCTGAATGTCAGCAGCGGTCACTTCGCAGGGACCTACTGCATTGATGATGGCTCTCTTGGTGTTCTCTCCGTTAAGCCTTACTGCAAGCTTTTTGAGGTTTAATATGATCTCAGTGACGTCTTCCTTTACTCCGGGAATCGTCGAAAACTCATGGAGTACTCCGTCGATCTTAACAGAGACTACAGCAGCGCCGGGAAGGGAGCTGAGAAGGATCCTTCTCAGAGCATTTCCGAGGGTGGTGCCGTATCCTCTTTCAAGAGGTTCTACTACGAACTTGCCGTAGCGTCCATCTTCGTCAATGACCTTAGTGATCGTTGGCTTTTCAATTTCTATCATTTGAAAACCTCCTTTACATTCCAAGTTGAGTATGTACTATCCGGTAACTAAATTACTTGGAATACAACTCGACGATTAAGTGCTCTGCAATTGGAGTATCGATCTGTTCTCTTGTAGGAAGTGCAAGGATCTTGCCTTCTAACTTGTTAACGTCAACATCCATCCACTGAGGTACTGTGATCTGCATGTCTCTGATCTCCTTGAACTTAGGGGACTGCTGAGATCTGCTCTTAACAGCGATAACGTCGCCGGCCTTAACTTCCATTGAAGGAATGTTGGCCTTCTTGCCGTTGATGGTGAAATGTCCGTGAGTTACAAGCTGTCTTGCTTCTTTTCTGGAAGCTGCAAAACCAAGTCTGAATACAGCGTTGTCAAGTCTGGTCTCAAGCATGATAAGGAGGTTGTCACCGGTCTTACCGCTCTTCTTGGCAGCCTTGTCAAACATGTTTCTGAACTGAGTTTCCTGAACTCCGTAGAATCTCTTGGCCTTCTGCTTCTCTCTTAACTGATTGCCATAGTCAGACTGTTTCTTTCTTGCCTGGCCATGCTGTCCGGGGGCGTAATTTCTCTTTTCTAATGCGCACTTAGTGCTGTAGCATCTTTCGCCCTTTAAGAAAAGCTTCTGTCCTTCTCTTCTGCATAATTTGCAATTTGCATCTGTGTATCTTGACATCTAATTACTCCTCCTTTCTCTTATACTCTTCTCTGCTTAGGCGGTCTGCATCCGTTGTGAGGGATGGGTGTGATATCACGGATCATCGTGATCTCAAGTCCTGCTGTCTGAAGAGCTCTGATAGCAGCTTCTCTTCCGGAGCCGGGTCCCTTTACGTATACTTCTACCGTCTTTAAGCCATGTTCCATTGCACCCTTGGCTGCTTCTTCAGCTGCCATCTGTGCTGCGAATGGTGTTGATTTTCTTGAACCCTTGAATCCCAGGGATCCTGCGGATGACCAGCTTAATGCGTTGCCATCCATATCTGTAAGAGTTACTAAAGTATTGTTGAAGGTGGACTGGATATGTGCCTGGCCTTTTTCAATATTTTTTCTTTCTCTTCTCTTTTTTCTTACTGTTTTCTTAACAGCTTTAGCCATGATTTCCTACCTCCTTCTCAATTATTTCTTTTTCTTTCTGCCAACTGTCTTCTTAGGACCCTTGCGAGTTCTAGCGTTGGTCTTGGTCTTCTGTCCTCTTACAGGAAGACCTCTTCTGTGACGGATACCTCTGTATGAACCGATCTCCATGAGTCTCTTGATATTAAGAGAAACTTCACGTCTGAGATCTCCTTCTACGATGTACTCATCGTCAATGATCTTTCTGATTTTACCAGCTTCTTCTTCAGTGAGGTCCTTTACTCTGGTATCAGGGTTGATACCGGCCTTTTCAAGGATAGCTGTGGCAGTAGGTCTGCCGATTCCATAGATGTAAGTCAAACCGATTTCGATTCTTTTCTCTCTCGGTAAGTCAACACCGGCTATACGAGCCATATTTTTTCTCCTTCCCCTATCTTGCTTCGCCTTTCCGGGGGCGACTAGACAGGAAATACATAAATAATTTTGAAAGGTCGTTCTGACCGGCCCCGGTGATCCGGTCGACCTGTTTTAACTTATCAGCCCTGTTTCTGCTTGTGCTTGGGGTTCTCACAGATAACCATTACTTTGCCGTTTCTCTTGATGACCTTGCACTTTTCGCAGATAGGCTTTACGGAAGCTCTTACTTTCATTTTATCTCCTTCCTAACTCTCACTTACCACGCCATGTGATCCTTCCTCTGGTGAGGTCGTAGGGTGAAAGTTCAACCTTGACCTTGTCTCCCGGGAGGATCCTTATATAGTTCATTCTGATTTTTCCTGAAATATGCGCCAGCACTTCGAATCCGTTCTCAAGCTTAACCTTGAACATTGCGTTAGGCTGAGCGTCCACAACGGTTCCTATTGCTTCGATGGTATCTTTCTTTGCCACTTGCCGCCTCCTTATAAGGTTATTATCTCCGGTTCTCCGTCGGTTATTACTATAGTATTCTCATAGTGTGCAGCCCAGCCGCCGTCTGTGGTGACTGCCGTCCAGTCGTCGTCCAGGATCTCCACTTCCCAGTCACCTTCGGTGATCATGGGTTCGATGCAAAGGGTCATGCCCTTCTGGAGTCTGGGGTTCGGGCCGGGACACACATAATTCGGGATCTGCGGGTCCTCGTGCATCTCAGTTCCGATGCCGTGACCCACAAAATCTCTTATTACTCCGAAGCCTTCTCCTTCGACGGTCTTCTGGACCGCTTTGGAGACGTCTCTTAATCTGTAGCCCACCTTCGCGTACTTGATTCCCTCAAAGAACGCTTTCTCGGCGGTCTCCATGAGACGTCTGGCCTCGTCATCTACAGTTCCTACAGCATATGTCCTGCAGGCGTCTGCCATATATCCCTTGTTATCGATAACAAGGTCGCAGCTTACGATATCGCCTTCCTGAAGCTTGCGCTTTCTGGAGGGGATGCCGTGCACCACTTCGTCGTTTACCGACGTGCAGACAGATGCCGGATATCCACAGTAGCCTTTTTCAGCAGCTCTCATACCGTGCTTTTCAGTGACAGACTCCACGTAGTCGTCAATGTCCTTCGTGGTTATGCCCGGCTTGATGAGATCCTCAAGTCCCTTGAAGATCTCAGCGCAGACCTTGCCTGCCTCGCGCATAAGTTTGAGTTCATGCTCTGATTTGATAACTATCATTATTATTCACCGATAGCTTTCACGATGTCGCTGAATACGTTCTCAAGACCGGTAGCACCGTCGATATGAGCGATGTTGCCTGCGTTCTCATAGTAATCTACGAGAGGCTTGGTCTGTGACTCATAAACGTCGATCCTGTTTGTAACTGTCTCGAGATTGTCATCTGCTCTCTGGATGAGTTCGCCTCCGCAGTAATCGCAGACTCCCTCCTGCTTGGGAGGAATGTTCACGACGTGGAAGGATGCTCCGCAGGACTTGCAGACGCGTCTGCCTGTAAGTCTTGTGATCAGTTCTTCCTTTTCAACTGCGATGTCAAGCACTACGTCGATCTTTGAATCGTGTGCTGCAAGGAACTCGTCGAGCTTCTCAGCCTGATATACTGTTCTGGGGAAACCGTCCAGAAGGAATCCGTTTGCACAATCGGGTTCCAGAAGTCTGGATGTGGCAAGGTCGATGACGAGATCATCGGGAACCAGTTCTCCCCTGTTCATGTACTCCTGGGCTTTCTTTCCAAGCTCGGTGCCGTTCTTGATATTTTCTCTGAAAATGTCACCCGTTGAGATGTGCGGTACGCCGTACTTGTCAACGATCTTAACTGCCTGAGTGCCTTTTCCTGCACCCGGAGGTCCTAACAAAATAGTTCTCAGCATTTAAGTCACCTCTTTATTTCAGGAAGCCCTGATAGTTTCTCATCATCATCTGGTTCTCAAGAACTCTTACTGTCTCAAGTGCAACACCGACTGCGATCAGAAGCGATGTTCCGCCGAAGTGGATGTTGAGAGAAGTAAATGCGGAAAGGATCGTGGGAAGCGTTGCTATAGCCGCAAGGAATATAGCACCGACAATCGTGATCCTTGATGTCACCTTCGCCAGATAATCTGATGTTGCCTTTCCGGGTCTGATACCGGGGATGAAGCCGCCGTTTGACTTGAGATTATCTGCTATTTCTACAGGATTGAAAGTGATCTGATTGTAGAAATATGTGAAGAAGATGATAAGCAATACATTAAGTACTCCATATACCCATACTCCGGGATTGCCGGAAGGTGACAGCCACTTGCTTACGAATGCGGTGAATCCGGAATCGGAATTCAGGAAGTAAGTGATCGTCAGAGGGAACTGAAGCAGTGATAATGCGAAGATGATCGGAATAACACCTGACTGGTTTACCTTGACAGGAATGTGTGTGGACTGTCCGCCATACATCTTTCTTCCGACTACCCTCTTGGCATACTGCACAGGGATCTTTCTCTGTCCTTCCTGGATGAGAACTACGCCTGCGATAACCAGGATAGCTGCGATAACCAGAAGGATGATCGTGATCAGGGTCATGTTTCCGCTTGTGTACTGAGTGTAAATGCTTCTGATGGCGCTGGGGATCCTGTCTACGATACCCGCGAAGATCAGAAGGGAGATGCCGTTTCCAACACCTTTTTCATTTATCTGCTCGCCTAACCACATGAGGAAAGCTGTACCTGCAGTAAGTACCAGGATAACTACGATTATGGAGAAAACGCTCTTGTCGATGACCGCACGTCTGAAGAGACCAACGGTCAGACCTACAGCCTGGATAACTGCCAGAACTACGGTCATGTATCTCGTGATCTGAGCCATTTTCTTTCTTCCTTCAACGCCCTGTCTTGCGAGGTTCTCAAAGTAAGGGAACGCCATCGTAAGGAGCTGGACTATGATGGAAGCCGTAATGTAGGGTGTGATACTAAGTGCAAAAATCGTGAAGTTCGAAAATGAACCGCCGGAAAAGAGGTCGAATAAGTCGAATAAGCCTGTTTCACCTGTGAACAGTTCTGCCAGTGCTGCTCTGTTGATGTTGGGAACAGGAATGTTTGATCCGATCCTGTAAACGAGCAGCATGAGCAGTGTGAAAATCATCTTTGATCTGATCTCAGGTATCTTCCAAGCCTGGATTACAGTCTTGATCATTCCCATCCTAGATCACCTCTGCCTTTCCTCCGGCCTTCTCTATTTTTTCTACTGCGCTTGCGCTGAATTTGTTAGCTTTTACGGTGAGGGGCTTCTCAAGTTCTCCCATTCCGAGAACCTTTACGCCGTCCTTGACCTGCTTGAGAAGACCAGCCTCGATCATAGCTTCGAGATCAACAACGGAATCCTTTTCGAATCTGTTGAGATCGGAAACGTTGATAACGTCATATGTCGTTCCCCAAACGTTTGTGAAGCCTCTCTTAGGAAGTCTTCTGTATAAAGGCATCTGGCCGCCTTCGAATCCGAGACGAACTCCGCCGCCGGATCTGGACTTCTGACCATTCATACCTCTTCCTGCTGTTGTTCCGTTTCCGGAAGCAGTTCCTCTGCCCTTTCTCTTAGGAGCACGGGTAGCACCCTTGGGTGCCTTTAATTCGCTTAATTTCATGTGTGCACCTCCTCTTATTCTTCTACAGTAACAAGATGAGAAACCTTAGCGATAGCACCGCGTGTTGCAGCGTTATCTACAAGCTCTACGGTCTGGTGCATCTTCTTTAAGCCTAAAGCTTCTACTACTTTTCTCTGATGAGGGGTAGCGCCGATAGTGCTCTTTGTTAAAGTGATCTTTATCATTTCTGCCATTTCGGTTACCTCCTTATCCTAAAATTTCTTCTTTTGTCTTGCCTCTTAACTTAGCAGCCTTGTCAAGGGTCATCATGTTCTTCAGACCTTCGAGGGTTGCATAGGCAACGTTTACTGTGTTGGCGGAACCGATGGACTTAGCTCTTACGTCCTTGATTCCGGCAGCTTCAAGTACTGTACGTGCGGATGATCCTGCGATAACTCCGGTACCCTGTGCAGCGGGCATGATGAGAACTCTGCCTGCTCCGAATACTCCGAGGTTCTTGTGAGGTACTGTTGTACCGACCATCTGTACGTATATGAGATTCTTCTTTGCATCTTCTTCAGCTTTTCTAACAGCTTCAGGAATTTCGATGGACTTTCCAAGGCCTACGCCTACGTATCCGTTTCCGTCGCCTACAACTACAGTTACGGAGAATCTCATGTTCTTACCGCCTTTAACGGTCTTGGAAACTCTTCTGATGTTAACTATAGTTGATGTTAATTCAAGCTTGGATGCATCAACGATATTACGCATTACTTCTTCCTCCTGTTAGAATTTTAATCCGGCTTCACGAGCACCGTCAGCTAAAGCTGCAACTCTTCCGTGATAAAGGAAACCGGCTCTGTCGAAGCAGACTTCTGTGATTCCCTTCTCGAGTGCTCTCTTTCCAAGCGCTTCTCCCACTGCCTTAGCAGCATCCTTGTTTCCGCCATATTCGATCTGAGCCTTAAGCTCCTTGTCTAATGAGGAAGCAGCTACTAAAGTTGTTCCGTTTACGTCATCAATGATCTGAGCAGAGATGTTCTTGTTTGATCTGAAAACGCAAAGTCTGGGTCTCTCAGGAGTTCCAAAGATGTTCTTTCTGGCTCTGTGGTGTCTCTTGACACGTCTGTCATTTCTTGATTCTAATGCCATATCAATTCACTCCTTTCTTAATTATTTAGCGCCTGCCTTGCCTTCTTTACGTCTGATAACTTCATCAACATACTTGATACCCTTTCCCTTGTAAGGTTCAGGCTTTCTCCATGCTCTGATGTTAGCAGCATAATTTCCGACAAGTGCCTTATCGATACCCTTAACAGTAACTTCTGTCTGTGAAGGACACTCGGTTGTGATTCCTTCAGGATCTTTCATTTCTACCGGGTGGGAATAACCAAGGGACATAACGAGGGTGTCACCCTTCTTTTCTGCCTTGTATCCTACGCCTACCAGCTGGAGCTTCTTTTCGAAACCAGTGGTAACTCCGATGATCATGTTGTTGATCAGTGTTCTTGCAAGTCCGTGCTGACCGCGGTTGTGTCTTTCGTCGTTAGGTCTGGTAACCTTAACTGTTCCTTCTTCAACCTCAACAGTCATGTTCTTGCTGATTTCCTGGGATAACTGTCCCTTGGGGCCCTTTACTGTGATAACGTTTCCGTCTACAGTAACTTCTACGCCGGCAGGAACAACTATGGGTTTAATACCAATTCGTGACATTTACGTTCCTCCTACCATACATAACAGATTACTTCGCCGCCTACGCCAAGCTTTCTTGCTTCCTTGTCGGAAATGATTCCTTTGGAAGTTGAAATGATGGCGATTCCTAATCCTCCGAGTACCCTGGGTACGTCTTCAGCCTTAGCATAGACCTTGAGGCCGGGCTTGGAAATCTTCTTAATTCCTGAAATAACTCTTTCGTTGTGAGCACCGTATTTCATAGTTACCTTGATAATACCCTGCTTACCGTCTTCTATAACATCGAATCCAGCGATGTAACCTTCATCCAGGAGGATCTGTGCGATCGCCTTCTTCATCTTGGAAGCGGGGATCTCAACAGTATCATGTCCTGCGGTGTTGGCATTTCTGATTCGAGTCAGCATATCCGCAATGGGATCTGTCATTGTCATAACAGCATTTCTCCTTTCATAATTATTTACCAGCTTGCTTTCTTCACGCCGGGAATCTCACCTTTGTATGCAAGCTCTCTAAAACAGATACGGCAGATACCGTACTTTCTGAGTACGGAGTGCGGTCTTCCGCAGATTCTGCACCTTGTATATGCACGTGTTGAATATTTAGGTTTTCTAGCTTGTTTAACCTTTAAAGATGTCTTTGCCATGAAATACCTCCTACTTTTCAAACGGCATACCAAGAAGTTCAAGCAGTGCCATTGCTTCTTCGTCTGTCTTAGCCGTTGTAGTAAATACTATGTTCATTCCTTTGATTGTCTCAACCTGATCGTAGTTGATCTCAGGGAAGATAAGCTGTTCCTTGATACCCATGGAATAGTTTCCGCGGCCATCAAATGCGTTCTTGCTGACTCCCTTGAAGTCTCTTACACGAGGAAGAGCGATGTTGAAGAACTTGTCAGCGAACTCATACATCCTGTCTCCTCTTAAGGTGACCTTGGCGCCTACGGGCATGCCCTGTCTTACCTTGAAGTTAGCGATGGACTTCTTAGCCTTTGTAATGACCGGTTTCTGACCAGCGATGAGAGCGATCTCATTAACTGCGGATTCAAGAACCTTGGAATTGTCCTTTGCTTCGCCAAGACCCATGTTGATGGTGATCTTTACAAGCTTGGGAACTTCCATTACGTTGGCATACTGGAATTTTTCCTTTAACTGGTTAAAAACTTCCTTATCGTAAGTTTCTCTTAATCTAGCTGTCAAAATCGTCTCCTCCTTTCTTAGTCGATTACGTTTCCGGTCTTCTTGGAAACTCTTACCTTAGTACCGTCTTCTTTTACCTTGTAGCCGATCCTGGAAGCCTGCTTAGCCTTTGCATCATAGTACATAACGTTGGACGCGTCGATAGGTCCTTCGATGTGCTTGATCTCAGCGGGAGTCTTCTGGGTTGCCTTAGCGTGCTTTGTCTGAACGTTAACGCCTTCAACTACAACTTTATTTTCCTTGGGCATTGCAGCCAGGACCTTACCGGACTTGCCTTTGTCCTTACCTGCGATAACCATTACTGTGTCGCCTTTTTTGATTTTCATATTCATTTACCTCCTTATAATACTTCCGGAGCTAATGAAACGATCTTCATAAAGCCCTTATCTCTAAGTTCTCTGGCAACAGGCCCGAAGATACGAGTTCCCTTAGGGTTCTTATCTTCTTTGCTTCCTATAATAACAGCTGCGTTCTGGTCGAACTTTACGTAGGAACCGTCTGCACGTCTTACACCATGCTTGGTTCTGACTACTACAGCCTTGACAACGTCGCCCTTCTTAACAACGCCGCCGGGTGTTGCGTCTTTAACTGCGCAAACGATAACGTCGCCGATGTTCGCATACTGACGGCTTGTTCCGCCGAGGATACGAATGCAAAGCAGTTCCTTTGCGCCGGAGTTGTCAGCAACTTTTAATCTGGTTTCTGTCTGAATCATGATCTGTTGCCTCCTTACTTAACTTTCTCTACTATGTTTACAAGTCTCCATCTCTTGTCCTTGGAGAGAGGTCTTGTTTCCATAATTCTTACTTTATCGCCGATCTGGCATTCATTGTTCTCGTCGTGAGCCTTTACCTTCTTGGTTCTCTTAACAGCCTTGCCGTAAAGAGGATGTCTTATGAAGTCTTCCATGGCTACTACGATGGTCTTGTCCATCTTGTCGGATACTACGATACCAACTTTGGTCTTTCTTGCGTTTCTGTCAACTGCCATAATTTTTCCTCCTTTCTGCTTAAGCTAACTCTTTCTCTCTGAGAATGGTCTTGACTCTTGCGATATCTTTCTTTAATTCTCTCATCTTTACAGGGTTCTCTAACTGGCCTGTAACATGCTGGAATCTTAAGTTGAACAGTTCCTTCTTCATCTTGTCGAGTTCACCGTTAAGTTCAACTTCGGTCATTTCTCTCATTTTCTTTAATTCCATTATGCTTCACCACCCTTTGCTTCTTCCTTGATGGCAAACTTGCACTTGATCGGGAGCTTATGCATAGCGAGTCTCATAGCTTCTCTTGCCTGAGCTTCGGTTACACCGTCGATCTCGAACATTACTCTGCCTGGCTTAACTACTGCTACCCAGTACTCAGGAGCACCTTTACCGGATCCCATACGTACTTCAGCGGGTTTCTTAGTAACCGGTTTGTGCGGGAAAATCTTGATATATACTTTACCACCTCTCTTGATGGATCTGGTCATGGCTACACGGGCAGCCTCGATCTGATTAGAGGTGATCCATGCACATTCCTGTGCGACTAATCCATATGAACCGTAAGTAACTTTGTTACCCTTGGTTGCAACGCCTTTCATTCTTCCTCTGTGTTGTCTTCTGCGCTTAACACGTTTCGGCATTAACATGGCTTAGTTCCTCCTTTCCAAATTATTATGCTTCAGTTGTCTCTGCAGTCTCTACTGCTTCGACCTGCGGTTCTTCTTTCTTAGGCTCAGCCTTGGGAGTCTTTCTTACTCTGGGGTTTACAGCCTTGGGAGCTTCGTCCTTCTGGAACCTGTCGGACCTTCTGCTGTCTCTTCTGTCCTGTCTGTTTCCATCTCTTCTGTCACGACGATCTCCGTCTCTTCTCTGTCTTCTTTCGCCTCTCTTCTCGCGCTTTTCTTCGCGAACGGCTCCTACAAGACCCTTGTCGAGGATCTCACCATGGTTGATCCAAACCTTGACGCCGAGCTTACCGTAAGTGGTGTCAGCTTCAGCAAAACCATAGTCGATGTCAGCTCTTAAAGTGTGAAGAGGAACGTTACCCTCGGAGTACTTTTCAGATCTTGCGATCTCAGCTCCGCCAACACGACCGGAAACCACGATCTTGATTCCCTTTGCGCCGGCCTTCATTGCTCTGGAGATCTGCTGCTTCATAGCTCTTCTGAAGGAAACACGTCTTTCAAGAGCCTGTGCAACGGACTCAGCGCTTAACTGTGCATCTAATTCGGAACGTTTAACTTCTACGATAGAAATCTCTACTTCCTTGCCGGTCATCTTTACGAGGTCCTTCTTGAGGGCTTCGATTCCGTCTCCGGATCTTCCGATGACCATACCGGGCTTAGCTGTGAGAACAGTGACTCTCATCTTGTTTTCAGCGGCTCTCTCAATGACAACCTTTGAAACTCCGGCAACGTATAATTTTTTCTTTACGAATTCTCTTACCTTGTTGTCTTCAACGAGGAAATCAGCAAAGTTTGTTTTATTTGCGTACCATTTGGAATCCCAGTCTTTGATAACGCCCACTCTTAATCCGTGCGGACTAACTTTCTGTCCCATTTAGCTAACCTCCTTATTCCTTCTCCTTAAGAGTAACGCCAACGTGGCT
>CACZGZ010000020.1 GCA_902780845.1 uncultured Eubacteriales bacterium | reverse complement strand
AGTGTGCCTGCCATGCAACTTCCATGATGAAACGGATGGCCATGCGGGTGTCGGGATTGGTTCCGCAGAAAGCGTCCTGCACGAAAAGTCTCTTTCCGCAGAGTTCCTTTATAGCGGTCTCCTTAACGCTTGCCCATACTTCTTCGCTCATGGGATGGTTGTCGTTGGGATACTCCTCTGAGGTCCACCAAACGGTGTCCCTGGAGTTCTCGTCCATTACGATGTATTTGTCTTTAGGTGAACGTCCGGTGTAGATGCCTGTCATTACGTTAACAGCATCAAGCTCCGTAAGCTGTCCCTTGTCATAGCCTGTAAGCTCAGGCTTCATCTCCTCTTCAAAAAGAAATTCATATGAAGGATTGTGGATGATTTCCTTTACGCCGGTGATACCATAACCGGCAAGATCAACTGTTGCCATTATTTCTTCTCACTTTCTCTGTTTTCTACAGTTAATACGCACATAGCTAAGAATATTTTAACACCAATATATCATCAGTTCAAGATATCACATCAATCGAAGTCTTCTTCTTTTCTTCTGCGTCTTGCTGAAGCTGCGCCCGTCTGAGTTTTCTTTTCGGGTTCCTCTCCGTCAAGCCCGTAGTTCTCGAGGGCGGCCGTTATATGGCGGATCTCCAGGCTGAGGCTCAGTCCGAGCGCAAAAGCCTTCACAACGTTAAGGGCATCCTTATCGTCATGGGAATGTATGGTAAGTCTCGATGACTGGCTTATGTCCTTGACCTCGAAAAGCTTATTTCTGAGGCCCCTTCTTCCGTCGTTATCCGGCTGATAGACGACGCTTACCGTCATGGTGCCGTCATCGTTCTTTTCAGTCCTGTAGGCGCAGAAGTTGGCTTCAGAGTTGTTTACGCTGTAGGTGTATATCCTCTGGAGCGGTTTGATACGCATCCCGTTCAGGAAATCGCTTCCGTAAGGAACGTAGAACCTTGCGACCTTGGATGCCTTAGCCGCAAGGCGTCTGGCCTCTTTTATGTCCTCTTCAGTCTCTATATTTTCAAAAAGAATCAGGTCCGGCGCGGGGTCCTCTCTCAGGTTTATTATCCCGCTGAAATCCGTCGCAAAATACTTTTTCCCTCTTTTATCGTCGTAATCGATGAAAGACCTGAGCGCGTGAGTGATCATGTAGTCTATGATATCCGTGCCGGAACTTTCACCTTTGTTGTTATATATCAGCGATATGCACTGTCTGACGTTTTCAGAATCCATATTATCTGCCTTTCACTATTAAAAAAATTAGCCCAGAGGAGACACAATCTCTGGGCTGGGTTGCTCATGCTGTGCATTTAACTTATGCACTGTGGGGACGGGTGAGACTTATTTTGCAGCCTTAGCTGCGTTGAGTTTCTTGGCTAATCTGGAAGTCTTTCTGGAAGCAGCGTTCTTGGAAATGGTTCCCTTGGAAGCAGCCTGCATAAGCTTCTTTTCTGCAAGTCTGAATTTCTCTTCAGCTGTGTCGAAGTTTCCTTCTTCTACTGCTGCGTCGAAGTTCTTAAGAACAGCCTTTAAGTGATTTCTCACTCTTCTGTTTCTTGCAGTCTTCTTGTCGATTACCTTGATTCTCTTCTTTGCGGATTTAATGTTTGCCATGAAATTTTCACCCCACTTTATATTATTTTTGGTTTGCCGGCCGGGTTGGGCTGTTCGCTCAGATGCCGGCATATAAATTCGCGAAAATATTATATAGTTATCCGCCTTAAAATGCAAGGGGTTTTCTTTTATTTTTTCTTAAGTCTTAAGGCTTCAAGGCTCTTTTCAGTCACAGGATACCCCAGCATCACCACCCCTACGAGCACCATGAAAATGCCCGGAAGAAGCGTAAATGAATTGCTGACCCAGGTAAGGGCTGACTCTGGCTGAAGAAGCGCCTCATTCCCTCCTGCAGCAAGGGGCGAAGGCAGGCTCTCATCGAAGCCTGAAAGTTCGAGGATGATACCCAGGATCTGAAGGCCGATCGCAATGCAGACCGATTCACTGAGAGCCTGGAAGGAAATGACCGCTCCTGCGTGTGACTCTCCGGACTCCATCTCCTCTATCTCAGCGATATCATAGATCATCGAAGGCATGAGCTGCCAGTAGCAGGTATTCGCTACCGAATACATCAGGCTCACGGCCACTATACCGCTGAGGCCGTCTATCCTGACTGCCCGCATGGCCATCATCATTACTCCCGCAAGTCCTATGCCTGCCATGAATACAGTCTTTTTATCCGTTCTTCTTGACAGAGCGGAAATAAAGGGAACGAAGATGATGCCCGAAAAAGTGATGACCAGCATTATGAAGGAGATCTCCTTCTGGCTCATCCCCATGTTATATGTCATGAAGAACACCCTGTCAGAGCTGAAGAGAGTGTTCGCTATGAGGTACAGCATGGATGCCGCAAGAAGATACCTCATGGGTTTCAGCTTCAGGATGCTGGCGAATTCCTTAAGTATCATGAGAGCCCTTTTAAGCGGATGCACTCCGTGATGCTTCTCGCTTTCCGCCTTCTTCTCAGCCCTCATCCTGATGAGTTCGGGATCGTCCTTCGCCATATCGGTATTCTTAACGGAAAGCGCGGATATCAAAAGCGCCGCCCCTGCGGATATACCGCAAAACATACCCACCAGCTGCCAGGACTGCTGAGTTGTTTTCCCTATGTTCATGGCCCAGTCCACTATTATTGTGGGAAGCACCATTCCGATAAGCATGCCCACCTGACCGAAAACGTATGAATACGCCCTGAGGGACGTCCTCTCGTGATAATCGTCGGTTAGATCAGCGCCCCAGCTCATGTATGGCACGAATTCCATGCTGAAGGATGTCCAGAACAGTATTATGGCGACGGTGTAGTATACGCCTTTCACAACGGGTCCCGCGTTTATCGCAGTGAAAAGAAGGCTTGTGATGACGGCGACCGGGATCGCCGCAAACATCATGAAGGGCTTCCTCTTTCCGAAGCGTGTAACCGTATTGTCAGAAAGGGATCCCATGATCGGACCTACCAGAGCCTCCCAGACGGATCCCACCGCGCTTATGGTTCCTGCAAGCGCAGGCTGCACCCCTGCCACCGTAGTCAGATAGAGCAAAAGATACGTTCCGCTCAGAGTGTAAAGGGTGTTATCACATACACAGCCTATGCCGTAGCCTATTTTAGTTTTTACTGAAAGTTTTTTGTTCATATATTACTATGATTCTCCTTCCAGTAACATCTTAAACTATACGGTAACCATATAGTCAATAGCAAAAAATAAAAAACAGACCATGAAAGTCTGTTTTCTATCTTATAATTCCACCGCCGAGCACGATGTCACCGTCGTAGGCTACAGCGGACTGACCGCGGGTGATCGCTCTCTGGGGCTCGTCGAAGACTATCTTCACCCCGCCTCCTTCGAGCGGATAGATCACCGCCGGCTGATCCTTCATGCGGTATCTGGTCTTGGCAGTGCAGCGAACCGGCCCCTCAGGCACCTCGCCCGAGATCCAGTTGAAGTCTTCAACCATGACCTCCCTCTTCATCAGGTCCTCGTTCTCGCCTATAACAACCGTGTTGTTCTCAGGACAGATGGCGCACACGAAGACCGGATGTCCCATGGCAAGGCCCAGTCCCTTTCTCTGGCCTATGGTGTAGTTTATTATTCCTTTATGCTGTCCGAGAATATTTCCCTCTTTATCCACGAAGTCTCCGGGCTCCGGCGTCTTCCCTGTGAGCTTCTCCACTACCTTGGCATAATCGCCGTCAGGCACGAAGCAGATGTCCTGGCTGTCCGGCTTATGAGCGTTCACAAAACCGTTCTTTTCTGCGATCTTCCTTGCTTCAGCCTTGGTGAGCTCTCCCAGCGGGAACAGGGTATGAGCCAGCAGTTCCTGAGTGAGATTATAGAGAACGTAGCTCTGATCTTTCGAATCATCGAGGGCACGCTTAAGGACATACCTGTCTCCGTCTTTTTCTATCCTGGCATAATGTCCGGTCACTATGTAATCGCAGCCCAGGACTTCCGCCCTCTCATACAGTCTTCCGAACTTCAGATATTTATTGCAGTCGATGCATGGATTGGGAGTCGCTCCCACCTCATACGATTCTGCGAACTTATTCATTACGAGTGAACGGAACTCTTCCTTGTAATTGAAGGCATAGAAAGGCATGCCGAGCCTGAAGGCCACGGATCTCGCGTCTTCAGTATCGTCCAGGCTGCAGCAGGTCTTACTCGCTTCAGGCGGAAGATCCGTATCCCCTGCCTCATAGAGCTTCATGGTGCAGCCGATGCACTCTATTCCTTTTTCTTTTGTGAGAAGAGCGGCCACGCTGGAGTCGACTCCGCCGCTCATGGCGATAAGTGCTTTCATAAGGGCATCCTTTGCAAAATATTTTATATCATTATATCACACATTCCTTTCTTTTCATAATGGATATTTACTCATGCCTGAATCCGTCAAAATATGCAAAACATATCACTCAGACTGCCGTTATATACCTAAATAACGTATTTTTTTAATTTAGGTATACTTTTCTTGTTTCGCTGGGGGTTCTTTCCCCCATTTACCGCTGTAAGGAGTACGCAAGCCTTCTGCAGCGTGAATAATATGCAATTTGACTGCTATTTCATGAATAATATACAAGCCCTATCCAAATCGAAAGAAACGAGTATACCTAAAACGCAAAAAATCCCAATTTCGGTATACACACATCACCACAGTGCTCTTATCCAAACAAAAAGCCGAAAGCCATAAGGCTTTCGGCAAATGTGATCTTATTAAGTTTAGAACAGCAGTCCCCATGCAAGGAAGCCTGCGATACCTACAACACCTGTGAAGATGAGTACTACCAGGCAGTATCCCATGATGTTTCTTGCTGAGAGTCCTGCAACTCCGAGTGCGGGAAGTGCCCAGAACGGCTGGATCATGTTGGTCCACTGGTCACCCCAAGCGATAGCCATAGCTGCACGGCCAACTTCTACTCCGAGCTGCTCAGCTGCGGGCATTACGATAGGACCCTGAACAGCCCACTGTCCGCCGCCGGAAGGTACGAAGAAGTTTACGATACCTGCTGAAAGGAAGGTCCATACAGGGAAGGTAACGTTGTTGGAGATGTTTACGAAGAAGTCGGAGATCTGACCTGCGAGGCAGACACCGTCGGGATTCTTCACGATCATCATACCCATGATACCTGCGTAGAAGGGGAACTGAAGGATGATACCTGCGGATCCCTTGGCAGCATCTGTGATGGCGTCAACGTATCTTCTTAAGTCGCCGTGGAACAGGATTCCGAGGAACATGAAGATCATGTTTACGATGTTAAGTCCGAGGTTGAAGCCCTTGGTTGCGAAATAGTATACTATGTATACGAAGCCGAGAACGAGAGTGATGACCCAGAGGATCTTGGAGTGCTCGATCTTCTCAGCAGGAGTATCCTTGGAATCGATCCTGTCAGCCTCTTCCTTAAGATGGATGGGGTCTACGAGGATGGTGTGCTCCTCATCGGGATGCATAGCGTAGCATACCAGAGGCATTACTACGAGGATGATACCGCACATGATGAGGTTCATGGGGTGGAAGATGGTGTCCATTGTAGGAGCCTGATAGAGAACTTCACCGAATTCCTTACCGTCTACCAGCTGGAGAGGGATGGAACCGGAAAGACCTGCGTGCCATACTACGAAACCGGAATATGCGGAAGCGATAAGAAGAGGATAGTCAACGTCTCTTACGCGGCGTGCGATCTCCTTAGCGAGGAGAGCACCGGCGATGAGGCCGAATCCCCAGTTGATCCAGCAGCAAGCAGTGGAAACAGCTGTGGTGATGATGATAGCCTGCTTCTTGTTATGAGCAAGGCTTGCGATCTTGCCGAGAGCGCGCTTGCAGACTCTGGCGGAAGCCATGGCGGAACCGAGAACCAGTACCAGTACCATCTGCATTGCGAATCCAAGTAAGCTCCAGAAGCCTGCGTCGTTACCCCAGGCATTTACCATCTCGATGGGAGTCATCTTAGTGGTAAAAAGAGCTGCGATATAAACTACTATCGTAAGGATGATAGCAAAAAGAAACGGATCCGGAAGCCATCTGTTAACGAGGTTTACGCATCCATTAGTGAATTTTTTAAACATTCTTTACCTCCAAATAAAACACATAAATAATCACACGACAGATTCTTTTTAACACTTTCATAATTCGGTGTCAATTCTTTGACAATATGTTTTTTAAAATGTACACGTCTCCCCGCGTGTTTGTTTAAAGCAACAAAAAACACACCGATTAACGGTGTGTTTAAACAATTATCTGTAAATTAGCTGAACCATTCTTTTATTTTATCGGTAAAGCTCGATTTCTTCTGGTAGCAGTCCTCTGTCACCTCTTTGGCCATAGCCTCGATCGCCTTCTTCTGCTTGCCGTTCAGCTTGGTGGGGATCTCAAGGTTGACGGTCACATAAAGGTCACCCTTGGCTTCCCTTCTCAGGTACTTGACGCCCTTCTCCTTAAGTCTGAACTTGGTGCCGGGCTGTGTGCCTGAAGGGATCTTATACTTGACCTTTCCTTCCAGGGTCGGAACGGTTATTTCTGCTCCGAGTGCCGCCTGGTCAAAGCTGATAGGAATGTCAAGATAGAGATCAGCGCCATTACGCTTAAACATCGAATGCGGTTTGACATTGAGTACAATGTAAAGATCACCTGCGGGTCCTCCGTTATATCCCGGTTCTCCCTGTCCTCTGATGGGGATCACCGACTCATTATCCACTCCTGCCGGAATGTCAACTGTGATAGATACGTTCTTTTTTATCCTGCCTGTAGCTCCGCAGTCGGGACAAGGTGTCTCGATCACAGAACCCGTGCCTCCGCACTGGTCGCAGGAGGTGACTGACTGGAACTGACCGAAGGGAGTCCTCTGGAAAGTCTGCACCTGACCTGTACCGCCGCACTTGGGGCAGGTCTTCTTGGACGTTCCCGGTTTCGCTCCGTCACCCTTGCATGTCGGACAGGTGACGTATTTGTTGAGGCTTACGGTCTTTTTGCATCCGAATGCAGCTTCTTCAAAGGTTATGCTTATAGCCTTCTGAAGGTCTCTGCCCTTCCTGGGCTGGTTGGCACGGCGTGACGTCGCTCCTCCTCCGAAGCTTCCGAAGATATCCCCGAAGATGTCTTCGAATCCTCCGAAACCGCCGAAGCCTCCGAAGCCGCCTGCTCCTGCACCGCCGAACCCCTGGCTGGGATCTACGCCTGCGAAACCGAAACGGTCATATTTAGCCTTTTTATCCGCATCGGAAAGAACGGAGTAAGCTTCGTTTACTTCCTTGAACTTTTCCTCTGCTTTTTTGTCGCCGGGATTCCTGTCAGGATGATACTTCATAGCCATCTTACGGAATGCCTTCTTTATCTCTTCCTCGGATGCACCTTTCTTGAGTCCCAGGACTTCATAATAATCTCTTTTATCTGCCATTTATAAAAACCTCAAAAATACAAGATTCAGGGGGCTTATCAGGCCCCCTTTGAAAGTCTTGCTTATTTGTCTTCGTCAACTACGGTGTAATCTGCGTCTACAACGTTGTCGTCGTTTGCAGGTCCTGCCTGCTGGGATCCTGTGAAGTTGTTGGAGTCGAATCCCTGTCCGCCCATGTTGGGGTTGAATCCTGCTCCGCCCATGTTGGGATCAAATCCCTGAGCTCCGCCCTGAGCCTGCTGGTTCTGAGCAGCCTGCTGATAGAGCTTTGTGGAGATGATGTGGAACTTCTCTGTGAGAGCTTCTGTCTTCTCCTTGATCTGATCAACTGTGCCGTTGTTCAGAACTGCCTGGAGCTGATCCTTGGCGTCTGTGATCTCCTGCTTCTCGGAATCTGTAAGCTTGCCTTCCAGATCCTTCAGGGACTTGTCTGTATCGTAGATAAGAGCTTCTGCCTTATTTCTTACTTCTACTTCTTCTTTTCTCTTCTTGTCTTCTTCAGCATAAGCCTCAGCTTCCTTTACCTTTCTGTTGATCTCATCCTCGGAAAGGTTTGTGGAGGAAGTGATGGTGATGTGCTGTTCCTTACCTGTTCCCATATCCTTGGCAGATACGTTTACGATACCGTTTGCATCGATATCGAAGGTAACTTCGATCTGAGGGATTCCACGAGGAGCGGGAGCGATACCGGTGAGCTGGAATCTTCCGAGTGTGGTGTTTCCTGCTGCCATTTCTCTTTCACCCTGCATTACGTGGATATCTACTGCAGTCTGGTTGTCTGCTGCTGTTGAGAAGATCTGTGACTTCTTTGTAGGGATGGTCGTATTTCTTTCGATGAGCTTGGTTGCAACTCCGCCCAGAGTCTCGATGGACAGTGAAAGCGGTGTAACGTCCAGAAGAAGTACGTCGTGAACTTCACCTGTGAGAACGCCTGCCTGGATAGCAGCTCCGACTGCTACGCACTCATCGGGGTTGATGCCCTTGAAGGGTTCCTTGCCTGTAACGTTCTTAACAGCTTCCTGAACTGCGGGGATACGTGTGGATCCGCCTACCAGGATGACCTTAGCGATGTCAGCGTTAGTAACGCCGGCATCTCTCATAGCCTTGTGCATAGGTTCGATGGTTCTCTGTACCAGGTGTTCTGTCAGCTGATTGAACTTAGCTCTTGTCAGGTCTACGTTCATGTGAAGAGGACCGTCTGCAGATACTGAGATGAAAGGCAGGTTGATGTTTGTGGTCTGGGAAGCACTGAGTTCCTTCTTAGCCTTTTCAGCTGCTTCCTTCAGTCTCTGAAGAGCCATCTTGTCCTGTCTGAGGTCTACGCCATACTGTCTTGCAAAATCGTCTGCCAGCCAGTTCATGATAACTTCATCAAAGTCATCTCCGCCCAGCTTGGTGTCGCCGTTTGTGGCGAGTACTTCGAATACTCCGTCTCCCAGTTCGAGGATGGATACATCGAAGGTGCCGCCGCCAAGGTCATATACCAGGATCTTATGTGATCCCTCTTCCTTGTCAAGACCGTATGCAAGGGATGCTGCGGTAGGTTCGTTGATGATTCTCTTAACATCAAGACCTGCGATCCTTCCGGCGTCCTTGGTTGCCTGTTTCTGAGAGTCTGAGAAGTAAGCAGGAACTGTGATAACTGCTTCAGTTACCTTTTCTCCAAGATATGCTTCTGCATCGTTCTTTAACTTGGTAAGGATCATAGCGCTGATATCCTGCGGTGTGTAGTCCTTGCCGTCGATGGTTACTTTATAGTTTTCACCCATGTGTCTCTTGATGGATGATACTGTTCTGTCGGGGTTGGTTACTGCCTGACGCTTAGCCGTCTCACCTACTAATCTCTCTCCGTCCTTTTTGAAACCTACTACTGAAGGTGTGGTTCTCATTCCTTCTGCGTTAGCGATAACTGTGGGCTCGCCGCCTTCAAGTACTGCTACGCAGCTGTTAGTCGTTCCTAAGTCGATTCCTATAACTTTAGCCATTGTATTTCCTCCTGAAATTTACTTTCTTTTTTAACGTTGTTACTTAGCTACCTTGACCATGCTGGGTCTGATAACTTTTGAATTAAGTGTGTAACCCTTCTGCATGACTCCGGAGACCTTGTTGGATTCAAATTCGTCGGTCTCTTCCATCATTACGGCATTGTGGAAGTTCGGGTCAAATTCTTCCCCTAAAGCCTTTATCTCGGAAACTCCTGCTTTCTCAAGAGCTCCCATCAACTGTTTGAAGATCATCTCCATACCTTCTCTGAACTTGGAGCCGTCATCCTGTGATGCATCCAGAGCTCTTTCAAAGTTGTCGATCACTTCAAGCAGACTCTTGACGATGTCTTCATTTGCAAACTGATAGATATCAGCTTTTTCTTTTTCGAAGCGCTTCTTCTGATTCTGGAAGTCTGCCATGAGCCTCACGTACTTGGCGTTCATATCTGCCAGCTGCTTCTCAGCTTCGCTCTCTTCCTTATTGTCAGAAGTTTCTTCTTTCTTTTCTTCAGGTTCTGTTTCTGTCTCAGCTGTCTCTTCAGCTGCAGCTTCTTCTGCAGTCTCCTCCGACGCTTCAGCAGTTTCTTCCTTGATCTCTTCGGTTGTTTCATTCTCTATGGGAATGTTCTTTTCTTCACTCATTTATCTCTTCTCCTTGATTCTCCGGACCGTTTTCATCAGCATCCTCAGAGCTTTCGTCCGCGGTCTCACCGCTCTCAAGCTTGAAGGTATCGGTCAGGTTTTCTGTTAAGTACTCGATGATCGAAGTGATCTTGCTGTATTTCATCCTGGTCGGTCCTATGACTCCGATCTTGCCCACAAGCTTGCCGTCAACGGAATAGCTTGCGGTGATAAGGCTGCAATCCTGAAGATTGCTGTCCTCGTTCTCATCTCCGATGGTAACGGTGATGCCGTCGTCACGCTCGATGAGCTTCTTCGTTATCTCATCTTTCTGAGTAAGCATCTCGATGAAGCTCTTGGCCTTGGAAATGTCGCTGTACTCGGGGATATCGAAGATATTTGAAAGGCCCTCCATATAAAGATTTACGTTCAGCATATCCTCCAGGGTCTTCATGAAGTTCGGCATTACGTCTTCCGCCATGCCGCTCATTGCGACCACATCTGTCTCGAAGTTCGCGATTATGTTGTTCGTAAGAGCCTGTGAAACGGTCTTTCCTTTATAGTTATATGTCATGGTCTTCGAAAGAAGCTCCAGACTTTCTTCAGTGTAAGGCACCGACATCTTGACGGCCTTGTTGGAGACCTTGCCGGATTCCGAAACGATCATCAGGACTACCGTCTCCTCATCGACCGAAAGAAGATTGATGTACTTGATGACGTCTTCCGTCTTCTTCGGGGTCATGGCGAAACTGGTAAGGTTCGTGATCTCCGAAAGGATCGATGCCGCGTGCTCGATGGTCTTTTCAAAGTCCACCGTGGTGTCCCTTAAGCGATTGGCAATTATGGCCTTCTCGTTCTGGGTCAGTTCCGGCTTATCCATGAGCTCGTTTACATAGAGCCTGTATGCCTTGTCGGAAGGAACACGGCCTGCTGACGTATGAGGGTGAGTAAGGTATCCCATCTCCTCCAGATCAGCCATTTCGTTTCTGATGGTGGCCGGGCTGTAATCAAGGCCTTCCTTCTTGGAAAGAGTTCTGGACCCTACTGGTTCAGCCGTCCTTATATAGTCACTGATAATGGCCTGTAAAATTTTCAGTTTGCGTTCGCTGAGTTCCATTATCTCATCTCCTTGATTCTTCATGTTAGCACTCGCCACCGTGGAGTGCTAACTTACAATAATAATATAACCCTGCCGACCGTGATTGTCAACAGGGTTTTGAAAGTTTTTTGTGTAATTATGGTGAAGAAATCAGGCGAATTTCTGAAGTCTCGCTCTTACTCTCTCCTCGCCCAGGATCTGCTGGATCTCCCAGATGTCTGGGCTCTGCTGTCTTCCCATGAGAGCCACTCTGATAACCGTTGAAACGTGGCCGACGTGGCCTTTGTACTCCTCAGGATGCTTCTTGTAATCCTTGGGCTTTACGGCATATCCCAGCTCGTCGGTAATAGCTCTTATCTTGTTGAACCAGGTCTCGTTGTCATCCGAGTGATCATAGGTCTCGAGATACTTGTTTATAATGGTGGAAACATCTCCTGCGTTCACCACTTCCTGAGGCATCTCGTCCTCGATCTCGAAAGTCTCATCGAAGAAATACGAAAGGTTCTTTACCATCTGATCCGCAAAGATATGGTCCTTTCTGGGATTTCTCTCAGCGTGACGGCCGATGTCAAGGATCTTTTCAAGGTATGCCCTGTCAGCCAGCATGGTCTTCACGGCCTCGTCGTCTGCTCTGAACTCCTCAGCCCAGGCCTTCAGGAAATCGTAGAGGTCTGATGCGCTGATCTTAAGGAGGACTTCCTTGGATACGTCGTTCAGCTTGTTGAGATCGAAGAGAGCTCCGGAATTGGACATCTTCTCGGTGGTGAACTCGAATTCCTCGATATCAGCGTCGGGGTTGGCGATCCTCCACTCTTCGAAGTTGGAGTTCAGTATGGTAAGAAGGTATTCTCTCACTGCAGCGGGATGGTATCCTTCTTTTCTGTAATAGTCAAGGCTGAGCTCGGGGTCGAGTCTCTTGGAAAGTTTCCTCTTGTTGCCCTCTTCATCCAGCTTCATAAGCTGAGCTGTGTGGCAGTAGATAGGAGGTTCCCAACCCATCTTCTCGAAAAGCTCAACGTGTATCGGAAGTGAAGGCAGCCACTCTGCTCCTCTTACAACGTGTGTGGTCCTCATGAGATGGTCGTCCACAACGTGTGCGAAGTGATATGTGGGGATGCCCGTCTGCTTGAGGATGACAGTATCCTGATCGTTCTCAGGCATGTCCAGAGTTCCTCTGATGGCGTCCTGAACCTTTATCCTTCTGATCTGATCCTCGGGAAGGTCCAGGTTTCCGTCGGATTTGAGACGGACTACGAACTTCTCGCCGGCGTTGATCTTAGCCTCGATCTCTTCGTAGGTGAGGTCTCTTGACTTGGCCCACTTGCCGTAGATCCCGGGGTTGGCCTTGATGGCCTGCTGCTGCTCCCTGATCTCAGCTATCTCTTCCTCTGTAAGGAAGCAGGGATAAGCCTTGCCCTCTTCCACCAGCTTCTTCGCAAAGCACTGGTAGATGGGACCTCTGTGTGACTGAGTGTAATCTCCGTAGGCGCCCTTGTCACCTTCCATGGTGGCTCCCTCATCAAAGTTTATTCCGAAGAATCTGAGTGAGTTTATTATGATCTCGACTGCTCCTTCCACCTCGCGCTTGTCGTCGGTGTCCTCTATTCTTAAGAAGAAGGTACCTCCTGACTGGTGTGCGAGCCTCTCATCAACGAAGGCTCCGTAGAGGTTGCCGAGATGGATGAAACCTGTGGGAGAAGGTCCGAGTCTGGTTACCTTGGCTCCTTCGGGAAGGTCCCTCTTAGGGTACATCTCTTCGTAGTACTCCGGCGTCTTATCGATATTCGGGAAAAGCAGTTCCGCTAATTTCTTATGATCCATGTTATTCCTGATCTCCTGTGTTATTTTCCTGTGCCTGATATTTCTTTATTTCCTCTTCCTCAAGCACTCTGTAGGCTACCTTTCCTACGAGGGTCTTGGGAAGTTCCTTTCTGAACTCGATCTCCTTAGGCATCTCGAACTTGGCAACGTGCTTCTCGAGGTACTTCATAAGGATCTCTCTTGCTTCGTCTTCAGATACCTTCACGTCAGGCTTGAGCATTACGAAGGCAACTACTCTCTGCATCTTGAGAGGATCGGGCACGCCGATGACGCAGCTCATATGAACGAGCTCGTGAGCGTCCAGGACGTTTTCGATCTGTGAAGGATATACGTTGTATCCGGAGGTTACGATCATCCTCTTAAGCCTCTGTTTGAAGTAGATGAAGCCGTCCTCGTCCATCATGCCAAGGTCTCCTGTGTGGAGCCATGTCATGCCGTCGGGATGCTTTCTCAACGTCTGGGCAGTCTCTTCCGGATTGTCCACATATCCCTGCATCATGGTAGGACCTGTCAGGCAGATCTCACCCTCTGTGCCGTAAGGAACTTCTTCTTCAGTTCCGGGCTTGCAGATCTGATAGTAGGTGTCGGGGAAAGGCAGTCCGATGGAGCCTTCCTTATACCAGTGTGAAGGTGTGAGGCAGGACGCTGTTACGCACTCAGTTGTTCCGTATCCTTCACGTACGGGAATGGGTGCGTTGTGATCCTTCAGGAACTTGTCGAACTTCTTCTTAAGCTCGATGCTTAAGGAATCTCCGCCTGAGAATACGCCCTTAAGGCATGAAAGGTCAGCCTTATCCAGGGTATGTATACGAAGCAGCGCCTCATAGAGAGTAGGTACGCCCGCGATGAAGTTGGGCTTATGCTTCTTGATGAGCTTAGCATAGGACTCAGCTGTGAATCTGGGGATGAGAAGGCATCTTCCGCCCTCAGAAAGCATGGAGTGTATGCATACGCCAAGTCCGAATCCGTGGAATACGGGCATTACCGCCAGCATCTTGTCGCCGGGCTTGAACATAGGGTTTGTAGCGATGATCTGCTGTGAAAGAGCGTTGAAGTTCAGGTTGGTAAGGGCGATTCCCTTCTGAGTACCTGTGGTACCGCCTGAATAAAGGATAACAGCGGTGTCATTTGCTCTCTTGTTTGCGTGATAAGGTCCCTTGTATCTCATGCCGTCAAGCAGGAACTTCTCCCACCATACGACCTCTGCTGTTGCAGGAACCTTGGCGATCTTACGTCCTTCAAGGAGATAGTAGCCTCTCTTCTTTACGGGAGAAAGAACGTCCTTGATGGAAGTGAGGATCAGGCTCCTGAGAGGAACGTGCTCCTTGATATTCGCGAATTTGCCGTAGAACTGGTCCAGGGTAAGGCATACCACGGACTTTGAGAGTTTGAGGCAGAATTCGATCTCTTTTTCTGAACTTAAGGGGTGCACCATGTTGGCGATTCCGCCGATCTTATTTACAGCGTAGAACATTACAACAGCCTGAGGTGCGTTAGGCATGCAGATGGTCACCGCTTCCCCCTCCTTGACTCCGATGGCTGCCAGAGCTCTGGCGCAGTTGTCCACTTTATTTATGAAATCCTTGTATCTGACCTTGCCTCCCATGAAATCGTAAGCGATGTTGTTGGGATAATTTCTGGCAACCTCAGCTACCTTGTCGTACATTGATCCCTGGAAATATTCAAGATGTGCAGGCACGTTTCCCAGATTCTTGATCCAGGGAGTCTTCACCTGGGGTGTCTGCTGTGTTTTTTCTTCCTTACCGAATAAAGCCATTTTAGTAATCTACCTCCTCATCAGCTCTCATATCCAGAAGTTCAGGATTTTCTGCAAGTTTTTTGAACAGTCTGACGGACTTGGCATAATAGAAGCCGTCGGCTATCCTCTCGTCAATCGTGAGTCCTATGTCGTTCACCAGCTTCATGGTGACGTTTCCCTTATCATCGTAGAAAGGTTTCATCTTTCTCTCGCCTATGATCACGAAAAGCGAAGTGGTTCCCCAGTTCGAAAGGTGATGATAGCCGGATTTAAGATGTATGGAACCTAAGTTTGTGATGAATGCAGAAGCGTAGTTAGGATCCTTTTTCACGAAATCGTAGGGCACTCTTCCGTGCCTGTCAAGGCAGCGGATGAACCTGAATACAGGTCTTAAAACGAAAGGCGGAAGCTTCATGAACTTATCCATGATGTCCATGGAATTGTCCAGTGTGTTCTCATCCTTTACGGCATTGATCTCTTTAACGATTTTTTCATAAAGGATATCCATAGTGGTCTCAGGTCCGAATTCCTCAAAGGCGAGGCCTTCAGCTGCGTTATCTGCGAACCTCTTCTTCACGGTGAAGCCGATGCTCACCTCGTCCTTCTGATAGAGCTTCATGTTTGCAACGAAACGGTTCAGGCCCGGCCTTAAATGCATGACTTTGACGAGGGCCATGAGCATGACGTAGAAAGGCTTGTACGGATCGTTAAGGGCACTCTCAGGAAGCTCTCCTCTCTCCACCTTAGCCTTCAGTTCGACATTCTTCTTATCCACATACCTGAATATGGGATCCATCTCAATGGATTCCTGGATAAAGGCTTCGTTGTCCGCCCTGTTGGGATAAATATAGGGAACTATGGCATGCATGGGATCTATGTCCCTCATGAGCCTGCCGTCTCTCCTGTCTCCCCATCTCTTCTTGGATTTGACTGACATTTTTATAATTCCTTTTTATATGATAAATAATACCTGTGCCGAAGCACACAAAAATACATTTTATTATAACACAAAAAAACTGTACTGCCAAAGTTTTTTGGCAGTACATTGTTTAATCTTTGCTAATATTTTCTTCTTATTTCGACTTGAATTCCTTCCAGTACTTCGAGTACATGTCGTCGCCTTCAGGTCCTAGGTTCTTAAGGGTCTCGCACCTTGCGAGGATCTCCTCAGGCGGATTGACGATGCCGATATCCTGAAGTTCCATCTCTCCTTCGATGTAGTCCTCGTACACGTAGTCATCCAGCTGGGTGTTGGGTATGGCGTATGTCAGATACTCGAAGTTGGCGACAGCAGCATCATAGGAGTACATGAAGTTTATCCATGCCATGGCTCCGTCGTAGTTCCGGCAGGACTTGGGCACTGCCCAGCAGTCGGTCCAGACCTCAGTTCCTTCGACGGGAACCACGTAAGCAAGATCCTCGTTATCCTCCTGGGCGTAGAGAACGTCACCGGAAGTGATGACAGCCATGTAAGCGTTCTCACCTATCATCAGGTCTCTTGCGTTGTCGTTTGCATAGGAGTATACCAGAGGCTTCTGCTCGATGAGCTTATCTGTGATCTCCCTCATCTCGCCTTCATCCGTGGTATTCATGGAATAGCCCAGAAGCTTAGCAGCTACCATATCGCCCTCTCTTATGGAGTTCGGCATGATGATCTTACCTGCATATTTCTCATCCCAGAGGATTCCCCAGGATACCTCGTCCCCGAAGTCCTCTTCATCCACCAGCGCGCTGTTATAGATGATGCCGTAGGTTCCCCAGGTGTGCGGAGCAGAATAGTACATGCCCGGATCGAACTCTTCCATGAAATCCCTTATGTTCTGTGACAGGTACTGGATGTTCGGTATCTGTCCGAATTCGAGTTCCATCAGAAGGTCTTCCTTGATGAGCTTGTCTATCATGTAGTCAGAAGCGCAGATCACGTCGTAGTCCGCCGTGTTGTTCTTTATGACGGGATACATTTCCTCGTTGGTGTCGAAGTAGTCACAGACAACGGTGTAACCGGTCTCTTCCTGGAAGGCGTCCACCAGTTCCGGATCTATGTAGTCTCCGAAGTTATACACGTATACTACGCCCTTGTCCCCAACTTCTCCCGGTGTGGAAGGAGTGAAGCGGACGGCTACGGCCATGGCCACAACTACGCAAAGAATGATAGCGAGAGTCCTCTTCGTGGACATGCCGCCCTTATAGACGTATTCCTTTCCGGAAGCCGCTGCCTTCTTAGCCTCTTCCTCTTCATCGCCTCTCACGAAGTTGGATATAACGAGTATCAGAAGGACTACTACGAAGATCACGGTCGAAAGCGCGAACATGGTGGGACGCACGCCTATCTTGAGCTGGCTGTATATCAGGGTGGACAGGGTATTTATGCCCGCTCCTCTCGTGAAGTGGGTGATTACGAAGTCGTCCACCGACATGGTGAAGCTCAGAAGGAAGCCCGAAACGATGCCCGGCATTATGTCGGGAAGCACCACCTTGAAGAATGCATAAAGGGGGCTTGCACCCAGATCCAGCGCAGCCTCATAGGTATGGTTCTCAAGCTGTCTGAACTTCGGCATTACGCTCAGGATCACGTAAGGTATACAGAATGTGATGTGAGCAAACAGCACCGTCCCGTAGTTAAGCGAGATACCGAACAAAAGGAAACTCATCATGATGGAGATACCTGTAACGATATCCGCATTTAGAAGCGGGATGTTGTTCACTCCCATGAAGAAGCTTCTCTTTCTGTCAGTCATGGCGTTCATGGCTATGCAGGCCATAACGCCGATAACAGTCGCTATGATGCTGGCCCAAAGCGCTATGGTCAGGGTATTTCCCAGCGCCTCCATGAGTTCGGCGTTGGAGAACATTTCTTTGTACCATCTCAGGCTGAAGCCCTGCCAGGAACCCATGGACTTGGATGAGTTGAAGCTCAGCACCATCAGCGTACCGATGGGAAGGTACAGGAAGAATACGATGAGTGCCAGATAGAGCACTTTTATTAACTTGTTAAGTCCGGAGGAGTTCGTTTTCATATCATGCTGCCCTCCCCGTTCTTATCAAATTTTTCTATGAAAGCCATGGAGATCACGATGAATATCATCATGACGAGGCTCAGGCCCGATCCCAGATTCCAGTTGGAAGACGTGGTGAACTCCTGCTCGATGATGTTACCGATGAGGTTGACCTTTCCTCCGCCCAGCATGTTGGAGATGGCGAAGGTGGTAAGGCTCGGTACGAACACCATGGTGACCCCGGATACGATACCGGGAATGGTCAGCGGTGCGATGACCTTGCGGAGCACGGTCGACTTGGAAGCACCAAGATCGTAAGCCGCTTCTATCAGGGAATCGTCTATCTTTATCATGGCGTTATATATGGGAAGCACCATGAAAGGCAGATAGTCGTATACCATGCCGAGTACTACCGCGGTGGGAGTATTTATGATCCCCAGGAATCCCAGAGGACCGCTCTTCTCAAGAAGCACCTGCCATGCCATGGTACGGAGCACGAAGTTCATCCACATGGGAAGGATGAACAGAAATACCATGAAGCCCTTCTTTCCCAGTTTGGAATCTTTTAAGATGAGTCCAAGGGGGAAAGCAAGTATCAGGCATATCAGGGTCGCTGCAAAAGACAATAAAAGGCTGAGGCCAAGAGCCTTAGCGTGGTCTCCTGTCCCTACAGCCAGTATATTCTGTATGGTGAATGCACCCGTCCTGTCAGTCAGTCCGTAATAGGCTATGACACACATGGGTATCAGCGTGCCTGCCAGTATAAAGACTATGAAGGGGGCGCTCAGGAATTTTTTCATCAGCCCCTCCTTACAGTTCTTCAGGAGTTCCTTCGGACTCATCGCCCAGAACATCCTCCAGGGAAATAGCCTCTTCATCCTCTGACTGAGGTTTATTCATTATCTGTATGTTTTCGGGAGCTACACCTATGGATACCTGCTGTCCCACAGCGAAGCTCCTGGTATTCTGAGCGAGCCACTCGATGCCGCCCGCTTCGATGCACATCTCATAGTGCACGCCGATAAAGACGTTGGATGTGACAACGCCGTCGATTATGCCCTGTCCGGGCTTTCCGATCTCGATATCCTCGGGACGGATCACCACGTCCACGGGCTTGTTCTTTCCGAAGCCAGAGTCGATGCAGGGGAACTTGTATCCGTTGATCTTTACCACGTAGTCCTCCACCATGGTGCCGTCCACGATGTTTGAGTCTCCGATGAAGTCTGCAACGAAGGCGTTCTCCGGCTCGTTATATATCTGTTCAGGCGTTCCCATCTGCTGGATGTAGCCCTGGTTCATGACGACTACTTTGTCGCTCATTGTAAGGGCTTCCTCCTGATCGTGGGTAACGTAAAGGAAGGTGATTCCGAGCTCGTTCTTAAGGCGTCTCAGCTCGTACTGCATCTCCTGTCTTAACTTGAGATCCAGAGCTCCGAGAGGCTCGTCCAGAAGGAGCACTCTGGGTTCGTTAACTATAGCGCGGGCTATGGCTATTCTCTGCTGCTGTCCTCCTGAAAGCGAAGTCACGGATCTCTTTTCATATCCGCTCAGGTTTACAAGTTTCAGGGCATATTTTATCTTATCGTTGATATACTCCTGAGACTTTCCTGATATCTTGAGTCCGAAAGCGATATTATCGGCTATATTCATATGCGGAAAGAGAGCGTACTTCTGGAACACCGTGTTAAGCGGTCGCTTGTTCGCAGGCATATCCGTGATATCCTCTCCCTGGAACAGTACTTTACCCGTATCCGGCTTGGTGAAGCCGCCAAGGATCCTTAAGGTCGTGGTCTTGCCGCAGCCGCTGGGTCCGAGAAGAGTGATGAATTCGTTCTCTTTTATATTGAGATTGAATTCGTCAAGGACAACCTCCCCGTCATATGACTTGGAGATATCGATCATCTCTATCAGTGTCTTTTCTTTAGCCATCTGATCTCTCCTTCCTGAATCAATACATAATTATACAATTAAATTATATATCATTTATTAATAATCTACAATGTATTTATTTAAAAACGCAGCGGTATCTTTCCGCTGCGTCATCTGCTATATAAGTCCCAGGCTCTTTAGAGCAAATATCCACAAAAACATCGTGAAGCACGACAGAATCGAACTGAATATCACACAGTTTCCCGCCAGTTCATAGTCCGAGTCCATCTGCTGTGCCATGGTGAAAGATGTTACTGCGGACGGCGATGCGAAGATGGCCACAAGAGTAAGGAGTTTCACTCCCGTGAAGCCCATCAGGGCCCCTCCTATCAGTCCCACCGCAGGGAACACGATGAGCCTGCCGCACAGGCAGATAATGAGGTTGCGCCTCTCCCCTTTGACAGTATCGAAGTTGAAGGAGGCTCCCAGAAGCAGGATGGCCAGCGGCGAAGCCGCCTCTCCCAGCATGTTTATCGGGGTCTCCAGTGCCAGCGGCAGTTTAAGGCCGGTCAGTATGGCTATAACTCCTGAGACCGCACCGATCAGGATGGGGTTCTTTGCGAGGTTCTTAAGGATATCCTTAACGTTGGGCTTGCTTCCCCTGAACACCTCCAGAGTCAGAACAGCTATCACGTTATACAGAGGAACGATGATGGTGACCATCATCGCGGTCACTGCCAGATCTCCCTTGCCGAAGACGTTCTGTACGACGGGGATGCCCATGATGACGAAGTTTGACCTGTATATGGCCTGGATCATGGCTCCCCTCGTCTTCTGGCTCTTTTCGATCTTAAGGACGAAAAGGACCGTCAGGGCATACATTCCCAGCAAGACAGCCACTGCAAAGCCTATCAGCCTCAGGTCCACGGCGTGCTCCAGTTCCCTCCCGTAAAGGTTGGAGAACATCATGGGAGGAAAACAGACGATGAAGACGATCTTATTGAACTTCTTCGTTTCCTGATCCGTGATCAGTCCCGCTCTCTTTATAAAAGCACCGATGAACATAATGATAAACATCGGTGCTACTGCTTGTAGTGATACTATAAAATTGCTTAACATAAAATCACTTTTCTATGATACGGACGTTCATATCGACGTCACCTTCGATCCCCGCAACCGTTCCCGTGGAAGTGTACTGCCACATTGAGAACTCATAGGGATAATTGGTATAGTCCGTATAGTGTGCGAGCCAAACATCGTAGTCGGTGAGAAGCGTTCTGTCCACGCTTCCTCCGAGCCACGTGGGGTTGCCGTAAAGCATCGGCTCATAGCCCTTCTTTTTGATATAGCGCATGAAGGCGTCTGCGATCGCAGTCTTCTCTTCAGAAGTAAGATAGGATATGCGGTCGGCCCCTTCTATCGGCTCCATATCAAAGGCCACAGGACCTTTTAATTTTTTGCCCTTAAGGTTCTTTACAACGAACTGGGCTTCTTCGATGGCTTCCTCAACGCTGACAGCCTGAGAGAAGAAGTATACGCCCGCCTCTACTCCGGCCTTTCTGGAAGCCTTTGCGTTGGTCTCAAAATACGCGTCCAGACTGAGGCCTCCGGTCTCATAGCCCCTGAATCCGAGCCTGATCATGGCATGATCGATGCCGGCTTCCTTTACCTGCTCCCAGTCGATATCCTTCTGGACATAGGAAACGTCTATCCACTGCTCTGAGGTATAGTCGTCATCGTCGTAATACAGCCACCCGTTATTATCGTAATAGAAACAGTCGCTGCTGTAGTTGTGCATAGGTACCATGCGGTGTTCGCCGAGTCCGTCGTACGATATGGTTTCAGAGCCGGACATCCTGCCCAGGATGAATCCCAGGCAGAATACCACGATGATCAATGCAACTATCTCAGTCCATGCAAGCTTTAAGCTTTTTGCCCCTTTGAAAATGTTCAGTACGCCTTTTTTTCTATTAGCGTGTTGTTTTCTTAACATCTATATCCAGCAGATCTTTTCTTGAAAGATTGATCCTGTCCTGAGAATCGATCTCGACTACCTTAACGGTTACTCTGTCGCCTACGTTCATAACGTCTTCGACTTTCTCAACTCTCTGCTTAGCCATCTTGGATATGTGAAGGAGTCCTTCCTTGCCGGGCAGGATCTCGATGAAAGCTCCTACTGATCCCTTAGCTGTTGAAAGGATCCTGGTCACTGTTCCCTCATAGATCTCGCCTACCTCAACGTCCTTTGTGAGGATCTCGATCTCTTTCCTGCAGGCCTCTGTCATAGCTGCGTCTGTTCCGTAGATGGAAACAAGGCCGTCATCGTTGATGTCGATCTTGACGCCGTACT